>JBILPN010000366.1:0-4378 GCA_044373865.1 Luteolibacter sp.
GCCCGACTGACTCCCGTGCTGGCGATGCCATGCTTGGATAAACAAGCTGGCAGGCCGGACCCGACAAATCCAGTGACCCCTAAAATTGCCGCACGCTGAAACATCTGCATACACACAGCATGCTCCCCGATCCGCTGCGGGTAAACCGATTTTATCTCCGACACCGTGCCGTGGGCTTTCGCCCTTTACTTCACCGGGCTGCGGTTTTCTTATCGGCTCGATGTTGAAACTTGGTGCATGGATTTTTTCCCCGCTGCTTTGCCTGCCACTTCACGCGCAGGAATTGGCCAAACCACCGCAAAGCGTGGTGCCGCCCGCGGCCCCCGTGGACATGATTACCCCAGTGCCCTCGCCCGCCATTGCGCTCGGCGAAATCGGTGGCAGCGCGCCCGCCATGCCAGAAGGCCTGCAACTTTCAAACTACGGCGGCGGCTCCATCACGTGGGACAATACGCGCGGGCAACTCACCTACGGCGGCCCCGGAATCAAAATCTCCGGGGACAATGGCATGGAAATCTACGCGGATCGCGCGATCGTCGAACGCGCCTCCTCCAAAGTGACACTCGAGGGCAACGTCAGCGTCTATCAAGGAAACATCCTCCAACGCGGCGAACAGGCCGTGTATGACTACGAACGTAAATTCCTCGATCTCCGCGGCATGCGCGCCTCCGTGGACCCGCTGCTGTTGGAGTCCGGAAAATTCACCCTCGGCAAAATTGGCGGAAAACCCGTTTACATTGGTGAAAACGCCGGCATCACCACTCACGACGTCCAAACGCCAAACTACTGGCTCCGGGCGAAGAAAACCACCGTCTATCCCGGCGAAAAAGTCGTGTTCAACGACCTCCGCTTCTACGCCGGCGAAACCCCCGTTTTTTGGCTCCCCTACCTCAGCCAACCGCTGGACGCCGAGCTCGGCTACCACTTCATCCCCGGCGCACGCACGAACTGGGGCCCCTACCTGCTCAACACCTACGGCATCATGCTTGGCGGGGAGCGCAACCCAGAAACCGGCGAAAACGAGGACGCATGGCTCCTCTCACGCTGGCACCTCGACATCCGCACCGCCCGCGGCATCGGCACGGGCGTGGACCTTGTGGACACCACCGTCGAAAATCCCAACCACTTTTCCGGACTCGGCTTCTATTACCTCAACGACCTGGATCCCGACACCCGCCGCTCTGGCGTCCCCCGCGACTTTGTCAATGAGGACCGCTACCGCATCGAGCTCAAGCACCGCCGAAACCTCAACGTTGCCGACGCCGCAGAATGGCGGATCGACTCCAATCTCACCCTCCTCAGCGACCCCTATTACCTTGAGGACTTCGAACCAGAAAGATACCGCCGCGACCCCGCTCCAGACAACACCATCGGCATCTACAGGCGCCAGGACGAGTCCTTGTTATCCCTCTATGCCCGGCTTAGAATCAACGACTTCTACCGTGCCGACACGCGGCTTCCCGAGCTCTCCTTCGACCAGACCCGCGCCTCAAGATTCGGGCTGCCGCTGCTGCACGAAGGCGGCAGCTCCTTCGGCATCATTGGTGAAAAAACCGCCGATCCCACACGCGGCACGCTCATCCAGCCCCTGCTGCGCATGAGTTCCGGCGACCCTGCCGCAGAATCCCTGCTGCGCCAACTCACTGGCTACGAACGGCAACTTGCGGAGCGCATCCTCGCCCTCCCTGCTGGCGATCCCGAGCGCGAGGCGATCCGCACCCAGCTGCTTGATTCCAGCTACACACGCTTCAACACCTATCAAGAGCTATCACTCCCCATGACCTTCGCCGGGTTCCTCAAGGTCACCCCCCAAGCCGGAGCTGGCTACGCACACTATGGCTCGGTGGAAGGGCCGGTCGGCAGCTCAGATCTCACTCACCTGCATGCTGGAACTGAAGTTTCCGTGAAATTTTCCAAAGATTGGAACGGCCACCGCGACTCCAACTGGGCGCTCGATGGCCTCAAACACGTCATCCAACCCTACTCCATGTGGTCGATCGTCTCCACCGATGACTTCGACCCACTCGGGCCGCTCGTGGACCGCCTCTCGCCGACGACGCGCCCGCGCCCGCTCGACCCCACACGCTTCACGGCTGTCGATGAGCTCCAAAGCTGGAATGTCCTCCGCTTGGGCACGCGCAACCGCCTCCTCACGCGCCGCGACCGGCAAAGCTTCGAGTGGCTATTTGTGGACACCTACATCGACTCCTTCATCAACGATCCCGAGGGCCAGCGGGATTTCTCCAATCTCTACAACGACCTCCGCTGGCAAGCGCTGCCTTGGCTCGGCTTGGACGTGAACACCCAGTTTCCCATCGTCAGCGGGGGCTCCGGCTTCAGCGAGTTCGACTCCCGGCTGCGCTTCACCCCCACCGATTCATTCAATTTTTCCTTCGGATACCGCTTGTTGGACGGGCACCCCGTTTTCACGGATTCCAACCGCATCGACCTCCAAGCCTACAAGCGCCTCAATGAAAATTGGGGCCTTGGCACACGCCACGTGCTCGAGCTCGACGACGGCACGCTCGAAAGCGAACAATATTCGATCCACCGGGATTTAGGAAACTGGGTCGCAGGCATCGGGCTCACCCACCGGGACAACCGCTTGGAAGAGGAATATGGTGTGGTTTTCAGCCTGACTCTGAAGGATTTTCCCTCCGTGTCCTTGCCTTTCGGGATTGATGCCGAATAGTTGCGCGACATGAACCTTGCTCCTGAACAACTGCTCGCCTCGCTGCAATGGCGCTACGCCACCAAAAAATTCGACACCACGCGGAAAATCCCTGCTACCACTTGGACCGCCATTGAGGAATCCCTGGTCCTCACGCCGTCCTCCTTTGGACTGCAACCTTGGAAATTCATCGTGGTGGAAAACCCCGGCCTCCGCGCCCTTCTCGCAGAGGAATCTTGGCGGCAAGTGCAAGTGACAGACGCCTCGCACTACGTCGTCCTCACCGCGCGCACCGACTTAAACCAGAGCGACATCGACGCCTGGATGGAGCGCCTCGCCGAGGTCCAATCCAGCAGCCAAGAAGCCGTCGCGCCGCTCAAAGGCGTCATCGAAGGCTTTGCCCAAGCCATGAGCCACGAGGCACGCCACGCATGGAATGTCCGGCAAGTTTACATCGCGCTCGGCCAGCTGATGAGCTCCGCCGCGCTGCTCGGCATCGACGCCTGCCCGATGGAAGGCATCAGCCCCGCAGGCTACGACCAAATCCTCGGGCTCGAGGGGAGTGGTTACGCCACCGCCGTCGCATGCGCCCTAGGATACCGCGCGGCCGATGACAAAGCCGCAGCGATGCCCAAAGCCCGCTTTGACCGCTCACGGACCATCACCCACCGCTAAACTCACGGCCCCTTGCGCGTGGGTGGTGAAATGCCCAAAACATCCCAAACATCCTCCATCAACCGCATTGCGATCTTCTCGGACATGATTTTCTCCTTCACCTTGCCGGAAACTCCGACATTGATGGAGGGAATCATGCCCATTTTCCCGACCATTTCGCCAGAGGTCACAAACAAACGCCGCTTCAGCTCATCCGCCGCCGCCGCATCTGAGCCCAGCTCCCATTCTTGCGCCAAATTCAGCTCTTTGCACACTTGGGTGAGCTTTTCCGGAGCCGTCAACTTGGCCTTCAAATCCTTGGCCACCTCATCGCGCTTCTCGCCGGTCAATTCAGGATTCACCGGCATCGGAACCCAAATCGGATGCGGGCGGCTGTTCTTGTAAGCGCGGAATCCGAGTCCCGCGCCACCCAGCGCCAATACCAGCGCCACCACTCCTAAGACGATCCATCGTTGCATCTACGCCTTTTGTAATTCATCCCAGCCCTGATCCAAGCCATAAATTTCATGGAATACCCCGCCACCACCGCCACTGTCGAGACGCTTCCCAACGGACTGACCCTGATTCTCGACCCCGACCCAAGCGCCCCAGTCGTGAGCGCACAAATCTGGGTGGGCACCGGCAGCATGCACGAAGACCAACACCTCGGCGCGGGAATCTCCCATTTCCTTGAACACATGGTCTTCAAAGGCACTCGCGACTGCGACGCAGAAAAACTCGCTAACCGAGTCCAAGCCGCCGGCGGCCACTGGAATGCTTACACCAGCTTCGACCGCACGGTTTACTACATCGATGGACCCGCCGACTCGCTGCCCATTTTCCTCAGCACCCTCACCGGACTGGTTTTCTTCCCCACCCTCCCGGAATCGGAATTTGAGAAGGAAAAAGACGTCATCCGCCGGGAAATCGACATGGGCCTCGACAATCCCGACAACATCGCATCCCAACAACTTTTCTCCACCGCCTTCACCCTCGATCCGCGCCGCCACCCGGTCATCGGGCATCGCCACCTCTTCGACGCCATCCGCCACG
>JBILPN010000367.1:0-4365 GCA_044373865.1 Luteolibacter sp.
CCTCTTCGTCTCGCACCCTCCAAGATGCGGTAAACTACGCTTGGAATAAGAAAAGCGTGATCATCGCCGCCGCAGGCAACAATGGCAACAACACCGCATTCTACCCTGCCGCCTGCAAGAACGTCGTCGCGGTCTCAGCCACCACCTCATCGGACACTCGCCCAAGTTGGTCAAATTACGGATCTTATGTCGATCTTTCAGCTCCAGGGGAGAATATCCTGACGCTCCAAGGCTCAAGCTCATACGCTTCTTGGAACGGAACTTCGTTCTCTTCTCCCATCACTTCCGGTGTGGCCGCTCTCATGGCCGCAGCCAATCCGGCACTTTCCAACGCTTCGATCGTCGATCTGCTGCTGAAAAACTGCGATGACATCGGCGCCGCTGGATACGACGTGTATTTCGGCAATGGGCGCGTAAACGCAAACCGCGCTGTCGCAGCCGCTCTCGCAACCGTGCAAGCCGACACCACCGCCCCAACCCTAACCATCAGCTCGCCCTCGGACGGCTCCGTGGTTTCCGGCCTCGTCGGCATCAATGTCAGCGCCACCGACAACACGGGTGTCTCACGCATCGAGCTCTACCTCGATGGCGTGCTCTTTGCTCAAAGCAACTCGGCTTCTGCTACCTTCTCCTGGGACACGCTGAACTCCACCGATGGCACCCACTCACTAGAAGCACGCGCCTACGATGCGGCCAACAATGTCGGCAGCAAATTCATCAGCGTGGAAGTCCGCAATTCTCCTGTCGAGGACGCCATCGCCCCTTCCGTCGCAATCACCTCGCCCTCCAACAACTCAAGCCTCGGACGAACCACCAAGATTTCTATCAGCGCCAGCGACAACGTCGGCATCTCGAAGGTGGAGCTCTTCATCGATGGCAAGTTGTTCGGAACCAGCACCTCGGAGTCATCTTCCTTCACTTGGAACACCTCCAAGGTCGCAAAAGGCGCGCACACACTCCAAGCCTACGCCCACGACGCCGCCGGAAACATCGGCTCTTCGCTCTTGGTCACCGTTTACAAGTGATCCGAATCTTCCACCCAAGCCCGGCTTGGCGCTCTCCCGCCAAGCCGGCATCACTTGCCAAATCCATGATCCGGCAGTCCATTTGAGAACCATTGCCGACCTGCATGGATGAAATTCCATCAAAAATCAGCGAGCAACTGCTTGAAAAGCTTAAACGCGGCGACGAGGACGCCAGCGATGAGCTGGTCCACAGCCTCTACCCTCTTCTCCAAACCACCATCCGCCGCCACATCCGCCGCTCGGCTGACCACGACGATATCGCACAGGAAATTTTTATGAAAATTTTCCTCAAAATCGACCAATACCGCGGCCCCCAACCTTTCGAGCACTGGGCCTCTCGCCTCGCGGTCAACACATGCTACGACTGGCTGCGCAAATCCCGCGCCCGCCCGCTCGTCACCTACTCGGACCTCTCGGAAAAGGAATCTGAAATGATCGCTGCCACGCTCAGCGGCGATCTCGCCGGAAACTCGGACTTCCACCGCGAACTCCTCGTTGGCCTGCTCGACAAGCTCATCGACGGCCTCAAGCCTCGCGAGCAAATCGTGATTCGGCTGCTTGACATCGAGGAACAATCGATCAAAAACGCAGCTGAAATCACCGGTTGGGGTGAATCGAAAGTTAAAACCACCGCCATGCGCGCTCGCCGGAAATTGGCAGACCGCCTCCGCCTTCTCGAACGCAGTGCACGCTCAACATGAGCGCCAAGCGGCTAGATTCCTAATGCAAAACCACCAGGATAACCCATGGAACGCCATCGTCAGGGCTGCACAGCCCCCCGGCGATCCACGCCCATGCCCCCCTGCCACCCCGCCAAGCGCTGACTTTATCCACCAGGTCCGCCTGATGCGTGCAAACCTCTGGCAGTTTGCCAAACTTTTGCTCTGGCGCCGCTGCGCACTTGTTTGCGCCATTCTCGCCATCGCCCTCTACGCCATCTGCCACTGGCTGCTCCAACCAGCGCCAGCCCGCCTAATTTCAACCCCAGCCCACTCGTCTCTCCCCCTGACTCGATGAAACCGAAGCTCCACGACTATTTGGCAATTTCTATGGCCTTCGCCGCAGTCCTCCTCTGTGGCTACGGCATTGGCCATCTCGTCGGCCAACGGAAATCTCACACCGCAGCGGAAGCCGCTATCCCGGTTTGGCGCGACCAAACACTCGCCCGCCTCCAACAAGCACTCTCCCTCACCCCCTCACAAATCCCCACCGTCGAGGCGGAACTTGCTAAAACCGAAATGGCCATCCGCCACTCGAATGACTTGATTCTTCTCGAACATCTGCATCACATCAGTCGGCTCTACGACGAACTCATCGCCCAACTCGACGGCCACCAAGCCCAGCGCCTCAAAACCGAGAAAAAATCTCTCGAAGCAGAAATCAACCTGCGCACTGCATCCCTTGCACCCAAACCCAAGCTCAGCAAAAAATGAACCGCGGAAGTCTCATCATGGGCGGCACCTTCTTGGTTGTTGCCGCAACGCTCGCTGTGACGATCACCACGCGCCCGCTTCCTCAAGTCACGCCCACAAGCGCGGCCTCCCCGCGCCGCACCGGCCACAGCAAGCCAGACGCATCGCCAACCGCGGCACGACCAATCGCTGAATTTCAAAAGCCCACCACGCTCAATCCGCAGGCTCCCACAAGCAGATCCGCCAGCATATCGCTGTCTTCACAAGCGCATCTCGCCCAGCCACAAACAGCCACGCCTCCTAACGAGACGGGCGCAGCTCACACTCCGCCTCCAAGCCCGAGCATCGGCTTTTCAATCCGTATCCCAGCAGATCACCCAGAGGCAAGCCGCCTCGCCCCCATGGCTCAACTTGTCCAATCTCATGCCAACCGGACTCTGGAACGCCTCACGCAGCAACTTGGACTCTCCAGCACCCAACGCGAAAAGCTTTTCCCCATCCTCGCCAAAAGCTCGGAAAGCTATGATCCGGCCATGCAAATCATGGATGCGCAGGCGAACGTGGCTCCAAGCGCCCTTACCCCTGAAAACGGCGAGCTTGCCATGCAGGAAATTCTCACCACCCAGCAGCAGGAGGAAAGAATCGATCACGCCATCAATGACTTGCTGATCTGGCAGGAAATCATCGCCGGCCTAGAACGCCAACTCGCCGAGCAATCCCCACAACTCGGCATCACCACCAGCGCGCCCGAAACCAACCCGCCCCCACCACCAGAACCCGAACTGGATGCTCCCGCCAGCACCCCTCGCCGCAATCTGTTTAACAGCACAACTCCTAACCCTTAAGCGGCTTCAAGAAAAATTTGTAACTTAAACGGATTGAAATACGTCTCTTCCCCTTGAACGGTTCTTTCAAAACCCAATCCGCAGCAATCCCTGCCACAACCATGAATCTAAAATTCATCATCGCGCTCTTCATCAGCTTCGGCTGCGCAAGTGCCGCCCCCAAGCTCCCCACCGGAGCCATCGCCAATATCCCCGCTTGGCTGGACATTGATGGCGACGGCGTCATCTCTGAACTCGAACGCCAAGCCTTCTCCGCCGCCCGCAAAGATGCGGGCAAAAACCTAACCGATCATTGGGATGAGGACGAAGACGGCAATCTTGACGAAATAGAACAGGAATCCGCGATCGCCACCCTCGAACAAGGGGCCCGCAGAAAACTTGCCGAACTATTCTCGAATGTCGCCGGGGAAGACGGCCAACTTTCCATCGACGAGTTTCTCGCCATCTCTCCTGTCGCCGAAATGTCTCCCGATACCGCAAGCCAACTTTTCACTCTGCTAGACACTGACGGAAGTGGTATGGTCTCGCTAGACGAGTTCATCGCGAACACCTGCGGCCCACGCTTCCGCAAGGGCAAAGGAAAAGTTGATGATGTTGATGACGTTGATGAGATCGACAGCGACGAAGCGACCGTCAGTGAAATCGAGTCGGGAACTGGCAGCGGAAATGAGAATACAGGCGGAGGCGGCAACAGAAAACCCTAACAAAACTTTCAACCGGCCCTAAGTTCCCCCAAACTTCGAAACCAATCCTTCACAAGGCAATCCGTTTTCCGGATTGTCTTTTCTGCCATTCATGCGCCGCCTCATTTTAATCAGTCAACTGCTCAACTTGTCGGACATTCCACTTCGTGCGGGAAATCTCTATTCCACCGACTTCGAGTCTTTTGCTGCCGGAGACAACCAGTGGGCCGGCACCGAAGGCTGGATCTCCAACAACACGACTAGCGGCTCGCAGGGAATCTTAAGCAACCCCGTCCAAAACCTCGACCTCGGCAAAACTGCCTATCTCGGATTCGAGCCTCCCTCCGAAGCTCTCACCACGGTTTACAAACCCATCAATTACGACCCCGCCAGCGGAAAA
>JBILPN010000368.1:0-4364 GCA_044373865.1 Luteolibacter sp.
CGGTGCGCGGCGGGAGCTGACGAATCCTAACACCCTGAGAGGCGAGCAGTTTTTCCAAACCGCCTCATGCACGAGCTGCCATTCGCCCGAACTCACCACCAGCCCGCATCACCCGATGGCCGAGCTGCGGAACCAGACGATCCGTCCCTACACCGACCTCCTCCTCCACGACATGGGAGAAGGCCTGGCGGACAACATGGGAGAGCACGGCGCAAGCGGCGCGGAATGGCGCACCGCCCCGCTCTGGAATATCGGCCTAACGAAAGGTGTTAGCGGTGGCGAGGCCTATCTTCACGATGGCCGCGCCCGGACCTTGGAGGAGGCGATTCTGTGGCACGGCGGGGAGGCTGAGGCATCCAAGGAAATTTTCCGCAAAGGATCTGCCGCGGACCGTGCCGCACTCATTGAATTCCTCAAGTCGCTTTGAGAGCGAGTCCGGCGGGGAGGGGTGGTGAGCGCATGCGAAGAAGAATCGCTTGGCAAGCGGGCGGATGAGGTGGAAGTTCGGCGCGCGATGGGACTGACACTTTCTAAACTGCGTGACGGAATGCCGGAGGGCGGCTTGTTCGGAGGCGGAGCTTGGCGTTGGTCGCCGGAGCCCTTGAAACTGAGTGCAGGTGAGGCACGGCAAATGATGGCGCTCGGGCACCCGCTGGCCCGTTTCCAACAGGCGTGCGACACACTTTACCGGCGCAGCGCGGCGGGGAAACTCCCGGACTGGTTGGCGGAGTTGCTGGATGAGGGGAAGCCAGATTGGCTGGCACGCTTGCAGCGCGAGGCGTCCACCGCAGAGCAATTTCCCCGCGTGATCCGCCCGGATTTGATCCTGACCGAGACCGGATTCGCCATCACCGAGCTCGACAGCGTGCCGGGCGGGATGGGCGTGGCTGGCTGGTTGGCGAGAATTTACTCCGAAGCCGGATTCGAGGTTCTGGGTGGGCCGGACGGCATGCTCGATGGATTCAAGTCATTGATGCCCAAGGGTGGATCGGTCTTGGTTTCCGATGAAGCCGCCGACTACCGGCCGGAGATGGAGTGGTTGACCGGGCAGCTTGGCGCGGCGTGGAGCGTCTCAGCGGCGGAAGAATATCAGCCAAATGGCAGCGCACTTTATCGGTTTTTTGAGCTCTTCGATTGGGAGTCGATCCCGAGCGCGCGGCGGCTTGCCGAGGAGTCAGCCGCGGGAAATGTGCAGATCACCCCGCCCTTCAAGCCGCACTTGGAGGACAAGCTTTGGTTGGCCCTGCTGTGGTCACCCGCCTTGAAAAAAGTGTGGGAACAAACCTTGCGCGGAAGCCATTTGAAGCGCTTGCGCGAGTTGGTTCCCTTTGGTTGGGTGCTGGATCCCGAGCCCTTGCCACCTCACGCCGCACTGCCGCGCTTGAACGCGCATTCGTGGGAGGAAGTGGCAAATTTCAGTCAAAAAGAGCGCCAGTTGGTCTTGAAAGTCAGTGGCTTCCACGAAACGGCGTGGGGCTCGCGCGGAGTCTTCATTGGCCATGATTTGCCGGGGCACGAGTGGTCCGAGCGCTTGCAATCCGCGCTGGACCAAGCCGCCGAGCAGCCTTGGATTCTCCAAGAATTCCGCGAAGGGCGGCGGATCGAGCACCCGGTCTTCCGCGAGGATGGCTCGGTGGAAATGATGCAGAGCCGGGCGCGGATCTGCCCGTATTTCTTCACCGACGACGAGGGCGAAACAAGCTTCGGCGGTGCGCTCGCGACCTTGGTGCCCGCGGATAAAAAGAAGATTCACGGCATGAGCGACGGCGTTTTGGTGCCCTGCGTGATCGGGTGAGCCTGCGTCAGTTGCCGAATTCTTGGGGCGCTTGCGTTCTCATGTCGCCCATGATCTTGCGGGTTTCCGCGAGGGCCGCTTGGTATTGCCCCATTTGGCCAGGGGTGAGGATGCCGTCGAAGCAGCGGAGAATTTCCTCCAAATCCTGTTTTTGGCGATTGATGACGCGTTCGTGCGCCGCGACCGGATCGCTGGCGTCGATCGGCTGCTCAAGTTGGGCGAGCAGGAGAATGCCATCCACGGAAAGCTCTTTTTTGCCGGTTGGCAGCATGGATTTGTCAAAAAGCAGGGTGGCGGCGGCGGGGATCGATTGCATCTCAGCCTTTGATTTCAGGCGCAGGCGGCTCATGACTTCCTCGCGTTGTTCCGGGGAGAGGTCGATGTCCTCGATGGCTTGAGTCAGCATGCGTTGCGAGCGGAGCTCGATGCGGTTGTCGCGCTCGCGCTCGCGGAGTTCTTGGAATTTCGCGAATTGCTCAGGAGCCAGCAATTTCGCCAAACCGTCCTCGATCGCCTTGCCGCGGGTGGCCAAATCCTCGATGACGGGCACGGCGTCCGTGGCGGTGGCTTGGACTTGCTCGACGAGTTGGATGATCTCGCCTTGTTGCTCGATGGTGAGGTCGAGGGCTTCGGCAAGGCGGAGCATTTTCGCCTCCTCGCGGTTTTGCGGGCCTTGTTCCGCTTGTTCGGCCAGGGGGAAATCGCTGGCGCGGACTTCCGCCGGCCGTTTGGAATCGGCGGCGGAGCGCGGGCGCGCCTGGGTGCGCGGTTGGCGGGGCGCGGCGGAATCCGCAACCTGCGCGGACGGCTCAGCCTGTGGCGCGGCACCGGGTTTCGCGATCCAGGCGACGGAGAACCCGATGAGGGCGGTGATGGCGGAGAGCAGGTAGGGAGATTTCATGCGTGGCGAATGGCGTGGATGGCGGCGGCCATGTCGGCTGCGCGGAAGGTGGATGAACCCGCGACCATCACGTTGGCCCCGGCGGAGTGGCAGAGGCCGGCGGTGACGGCATCGATCCCACCATCCACTTGAACGTGATAATTGAGGTGTTTTGTCTGACGAATGTCGCGGGCGGCGGAAATTTTCTCTAGAATCTCCGGCATGAAGGCCTGTCCGCCGAAGCCGGGGACCACCGTCATGCAGAGCAAAAGATCGATTTGGTCGAGAAAGGGCTCGGCGGCGCTCAGCGGAGTCGCGGGATTGAGGGCGAGCCCGGCTTGGCAACCCGCGGCACGGATGCGGCGCAAGGTTTCCGCGACATCATGCGCGGCTTCGACGTGGACGGTGATCAGGTCCGAACCTGCGGCGACGAAGCGCTCCAAGTAGTGATCCGGCCGGGAAATCATCAGGTGGACATCGAGGAAAATATCATTCGACTCATGCACGGTTTGCACCACGGCGGGGCCAAATGAGATGTTGTCCACAAAATGGCCATCCATCACATCCAAGTGCATCCAATCCGCGCCAGCATGGATGGCGCGGCTGACTTCAGCACCGATGCGAGAAAAATCCGCAGCCAGCAACGAGGGGGCGACGACACGATCTTGGAAATTTTTCGGGATCACGAAAGCGATACGAACCACGAAACCGAGTGGCAGGCACGGAAAATTTTCCACCGAGATCCGCCGCCGCCGGATAAAAGCGCGTGCTTGCCGGGGTGGGATCCGCTACGGATGGCGGCGTGGACGACGAAGGACCGATCATTGATTTGCACAGCGACCCGTATTTTATGGGGCAAGCGCTGCGAGAGGCGCGGAAGGCGTATGCGGCGGACGAGGTGCCGGTGGGCGCCGTCGTCGTCCGCGAGGGGCGAGTGATTGCGCGGGCGTGGAACCAAGTTGAGACGCTCAAAGACGCCACCGCCCATGCCGAGATGCTGGCGCTGACCTCCGCGCAGGAGATTCTGGGCGATTGGCGGCTGGAAAAATGCACGCTGTATGTCACCAAGGAACCCTGCCCAATGTGCGCGGGGGCGATCATTCATTGCCGGCCGGAGCGCGTGGTATTCGGCTGCCCGGACCCAAAGGCGGGAGCGGCGGGTGGCTGGATCAACTTGCTGGAAGCCAGTCCGCCACTCAACCACCGCTGCGAGGTCACCGCAGGGATTCTGGCGGATGAATGTTTGTATTTGCTGCAAAGTTTTTTCCGTGAGGCGCGCGAGCGCAAAAAGCTTGAACGCCGCAGCGATGGCCCGGATTTGTTAAATTGAGCGGCGGCGCGAGGGGCTCAGAGTCGCCCGAGCTTGAGGAATCTCGCGACGTGCTCGGCGAGCCAATCGCCCGCTTCCCATGGCACGCGGTGGCCGGCCGCAGGCGCGACGGCGAGCGTCGCGTGGGGGATGCGTGCGCAGGCGGACTCGGCGATGGCGCGGAATTTTAAGTCATTTTCCCCGACAACCCAGAGAACCGGCACCGAGATCTCGCCAAGGCGCTCGGCCAGCGCGGCTTGAGAACCGAGTGACCAATCGACGAAACTGCGGGCAATTTCGCGCCGCCGTTGCATGAGCCGCGAGGAGGTCGCCGCGTCGCGGATGCTGCCGCCGGAAAGCACGGATTGCGCGTTCCAAGC
>JBILPN010000369.1:0-4361 GCA_044373865.1 Luteolibacter sp.
GATGAGCGCGTTGTCCACGCCCATGCCAGTGAGGGCGGAAATCACGTGTTCCACCGTATGCACTTTCACCGAGCCCTCGGCCAGCGTGGTTGCGCGTTCCACGGTTTGGACCTTCTCGACATCCGCACTAATGAACGGTTGGTCAGAGAGATCGACACGGCGGAACTTGAATCCGTGACCTTCTGGGGCGGGTTTCAAAGTGAGAGTGACCTTCTCGCCAGTGTGGAGAGAGGTGCCTTCAAGAGTGGCGGAGCCTGCAAGGGTGTGTTGAACAGCGGCGGACATGAGGGCGCAGAGTTTCCATTTTGCATCCAAGTATCAAGCCAGAATGGTGGGGGGCAAAATTGGCGGGTGAACTTGGGGCGCGGGTTCCGCGCCGTGGCGGCTGCCCGTCTGCGCCCAGCCAGGGCTTGGACTCGCCTGGCATGCGCTGTTCCCGCAGGTGGACTGACACTGGATTTCTTGAAAATCGCTGCGGTTCAGGGGAGCACTCGAAAGGTTTTCATGATTTCCTGAAATTTTCGCCCGTGGTGGCGTGATCAAGATCGGGGGGATTTTTGTGAAATTTATCAGGTTTTGATTGGTTCGGGTCATCGCGGTCCGGGGCTCGATGAGAATGCTGCCGTCGCGCTGACTTGAAAGTGCGGTTGATTTCTAATTTTTTGTTTGATTATCTGTTGGGATTCTGTATTGATTCTGGATACGGTTAGTGTTTGATGGACTTACGCTTGAGATTGTTGAGGGGGGAGACCCGCTGACAGTGGAGATGGCTTGGGTTCTGTTGGTTCTAGCATAGCAGACCCAATTTCAACTCAGAACGAACCTAGATTTGATCCGATAAGCCCAAATGAAGAAGTAAGTGATGCTCCGACAAACAACCATCGACCAGCGGTCCTCCGATCGTCCTGAGGTTCTCGCTGTTTCAAGAATCTCGCCGGATGCGAAGGTTGCCGAGAACTGGTTTTCATTTCCCCGGAGCAATTACGATGTTCTTTGCCGGATTGTCGCCGCGTCGAGCCAGTGCAATGATCACATCCTAAATATCGATCGGATTGCGGAAATTTGTGATTTTGACCCCATGGTCATTTTGGTGAATTTGGGGTTTTTGTGCAATATTGGTGTTTATTCTTACGGCGTAGAGAAAAGGTTGACGCCGGATGGAGTGCGCTTGGCCTTGTCGATCCGAGATCAGATTGATTCGGATATTTTGAGCAGTTGGAGACGTTTGATCGACAAGTCTGGAGTCGCAAAGCCGATTTTTGCTTGGATTCGTGAAAATCAAGGGGTGGATAAAGAAGAGTTTTCCTTCGGGATGGCGGCACTTTATGGGAAGCGGCTCAATCAGGAAAATTCCATCGGAATTGATCGGATGTGGAGCATTCTTCATCATCTATCCTACCTCGATTTAAGGGATGGGCGCATCGTCCTGTTTTCCGATGATCCAATCTTAGCCGAGCAAAACGGATTTCAATCACCATCTTCTTTGCCGCCAGCACCAAGCCAAGCAAGCCCGGAACCCGTGGAGTCGATTTCTTTGGCGAAGGGGGGAGGCCCCCAGGTTCATCTTCACTTGCAGATCGATAACAATTGTGATCCCGAGCGGGTTGATTTGATCATGAGGAGTATTGCGAAGCATTTTCGCGGCTAACCCCGAGGTTCGCGGTCGGGCTATTTTGGGTTGTAGTTCGTTTCGTGTGAATTTCCTAACATAAATTTGTGATTTGATTTGATTTGATTATGGCAAAATTACCAGAGCGTTTATCGGATGGAAATTCTCATGGGGTGGAGATAGCCCACCGTTCAGCACCGCAAGAGCGCGCGCCGACGGTGTTGCCGCCGAGGCGAGGGAAAGAGAATCTAGGTTTGCCGCCGAAAGGCTTGCGGATCGGGGTGAGTTCCAAGCACCTGAGTCGGGAAAGTGACGTTTCAAGTCCGCGAACTCGTGTAAAAATGCCGGAAGTTCAGGGCGATGTGATGCGGATTGAGCTGGTATCCCAGCCTGCGGAAACCAGTGGTGGGCTGGTTGTTGTAAGGCAAACCACGACGGTTCAGGCACTTTTACAGGAGGATCTGCGCTGGGGGATTGCTAGGAAAAATCCTTGGAAACTTTTGATCGCGCTCGCCGTGTTGGGTTCGGCAGTGATTGGTTTTCAGGCGTTTCGAGTGATCGAGTTCACTCGCCCGGTGGAGGCGAATCCGATTGTCGAAGAGCCGATTCCCGATTTGATGGAAGGTTTTATCATTCGTGACGCAGTCAGCCCTGCGGGCGAGATGGGTGGTAACAAAACAGGTGTGGATGAAAAAACCGAGTGATTACTCCATGCAGCTGCTTACAGGCTGCGCTCTGGGAAATCTTTGAGCCAGCGTGCCCTGGCCTCGCGGATTTCAGAAGCCTCGCGGGTGGGGCTTAGTTCCCAGATGAGCGGGCAGTTTGGTGGGAAGAATTTCAACAAAGGTTCGTAGTCAAGTGTCCCACTGAAGGGGGTGCGGTGATCGCGAGCTGGCCATTGCACATCATGGACATGGCCGCCGATGAGGTGGGGTGAAATTTTTTCCAGCCACTCCGCGTGATCGAGCAGGCCGAGGTTGTGCTTGAGTTGGACATGGCCGAAGTCGTGCCAATAGCCGATCCACGGGTGATCGGCGAAGTGGTTTTGCAGAGAAATCATTTCCCGTTCGCTTGGCATGTCTTCAAAGCGCGAGCGCGACTCGATGGCGAGTTTCACGCCGACTTCTGCCGCTCGCTCGGCGAGGGTGGTGAGAGCTTCGATCGCCCGCTGGTAATAGAGCGGGGCGATTTTTTCGCGCTTTTTCACAAAGGCGAGCTTGGCCTTCACATAGTCCGGGCTGCGTTGTGCGCCCTGCGCGACCATGGCGGTGAGGGGTTTGGTGAACTTTTTAGGATTCATGGGCACCGATCCCATGTGAAGAACGAGGTATTGGGCTTTGAACTCCGCGGCCAAGTCGAGCGTGCGCAGGGTCATGTCCATGGCGCGTTGCCGATCAAAGGGACGGTGTGAGGTGAACTCGTAGGCGTCCGGTGCATCGATCATCACCTCGACGGGAGAGGGGAAATAATTGTGAACCCCGGAGCAGGTGAAAAGCCCACGGGCGTGAGCTTTTTGGATGCCGGGCAGCTTCGCGATCGTCATTCCGTGCGAGAGCTCGATGTTTGAAAACCCTAACTCGACGATTTCCTCGATCATTGATTCGCCGTCCGTGTGGCGGCTGTTGTTCCAGCAAGAAGAAAAGGCGAGCATGTCAAAGGGGTGAAGCTGGCGGAGAGCCTAGTCGCGAACCGGCCTTTCACCAACCTCAAAATCCACTCGCTCGGGGCTCATCTGGCGAGCCCCAAGGAGTGGATTCTGATTTGCAATTCCGGGAGAAACTCGGGAAGCGCCGTGGTCTAGGGACTGGCTTGGGACGCCCGCTCCTCCTTCAAATCAGGAAGAGCGGGGGTCACAAGCGGAAGTCAGATTCGGAACTGCCAGAGCGTCTCGGTTTCGCGGTCCCGCCATGCCGGGCGGCGTGACATGGGGTCTTGCAGTGTGCGCATGGTTTTGCGTCCGCCAGTGCTGATGAAGCTCTCGCAGTCGATGCTCACGACCTTGAGGCCCATGTAATAGGTGTCGTGGAGCGTGACGACGGACTCCTCGCCGAAGGCTTCAGCCAAATGGTCCTTGAGCAGTTGGTATTCCTTTCTTCCGATGAACAGGAAGGCGGGAGTTTCTCCATCATTGCACTTCGAACGAATCAGCTCCGACATCGCTTCGCCGTCCCAGATGCCTGCGAAAGACAGCTCGGACGGCACGGTAGAGAGGTCGGGGTAGGGAGCGTGGTATTCTGTAATGATATTCATGATATGTTTGGGATGCAGTGTTAGGTTTAGCAGGCCCCGTGCCAGCAGGTCGAACTTGCAAACGCTTTGTGCTGAGTTGCTTGGTCTGCTGGTTTGGGGGACTGGCGAGGACTTTGTGGGCTGGCCTGCCTTTCCACGAGTCGGGACGAGTGACGTTTTTGATGCAAAGCGTGGTAGAGTGGGTCGGCGTGATGTCTGGGATTTTCGGAAACAAGAAGAATTCCCTTTGCTATTTTTTGCAGATTTTGCCATTTCGCCGTCTCAGAATCCCGGAATTTCGCGAAATTCTGGGAAGTTCCATTTCGTGATCCGCCCCCAATGCCCCTTGAGAAAATCCAAATCATCCGCACCACGCTGAAGCGATTTCGTGGTGTTTTGATGATGCTCGTGAGGTCGAAAGAGGGGCCGCGCGCTCTCGCGTTTGCCGGGACCTTGCTTCTTTTGATGTTTGGCATCAATGGCTTGAACGTCTTGAACAGCTACGTTGGTCGTGACTTTATGT
>JBILPN010000370.1:0-4359 GCA_044373865.1 Luteolibacter sp.
GAACTCCTGAAAATCGCCGCAACCATCGAGAATTTCGTCTTCGTCCCAGACGAGCAGAACCCGAATCTCGACATCCTCACCCTCTCCACCGGCGGCATCCGCCCCACCGGCCGCGGCGTCGCCGTTTACAATGAGAACGACCCGCTCCCGGAGGGTGACGCGGTCATCTCTTACGTCATGAACCTCAGCTACATCAAACCTGCTGAGGCGGTGAACACCTTCACCCAGATCATCGGCCAATTCGGCGCCTACGGTTCCATCGCCGCCGTCCCCAACGCCGCCGCCGTCGTCATCACGGAAAACACCTCACTCATCCGCAAGCTCATCGACCTGAAAAAGGAAATCGACAAGCCATCCTCACAAATCGGCACACGCTTCATCAAAGTCCAATTTGCCGACGTCACGGAAATCGCCACCACGCTCACCGAGCTGCTCACTGCCCAGCAATCCGCACAAAAGACCGCTGGCATCCAGCGCTCGGACGCACCCGCACCCGCCGTCGCACCTCCTGGCGGCGCACCCCCAGTCGCCGGCCAAGCCAGTGGCAGCGGCGAGGAAACCCCCATCCAGATCATCCCAGATCCACGCACCAACCGCATCTTCGCCATGGGGCGCCCGGTCGATCTGCTCTTCGTGGAAACTCTCGTCCGTGAGTTCGACGTGGAGACGAGCGAGAAAAACTTCCTCCGCCGCAAACTTCGTTTCCTCACGGTCTCCGAGTTTCTGCCCATCGCCGGAGATGCCCTCACCCGCGCCTTCACCGGCACTGGCGATGGTGGCAGCAGTGGCGGCAGCGCGGCAGGCGGCTCCCAAGCTGGCGGCGGCAGCTCTCGCACCGCCCAAACCAACAGCCGCCAAAGCGGATCTTCCAGCAGCAGCTCTCGCAGCAACAGTTCCTCCGGTGCCAACTTCGGCGGCGGATCCTCCGGCGGCGGCGGCGGTGGTGGTGGATCCTCGCTCGGCGACTCTGAAGTCAGCTCTGCCCCAGAATCCGTCCTTGTCGGCCGCACGCTGCTCGTCGCCGACAACATCACCAATTCCATCGTCGTCCAAGGCCCTCCTTCCGGCCTAGAAATCATCGAACGCCTTCTGGATCAAATCGATGTGAAACCTGACCAAGTCATGATCTCAACCGTCATCGGCCAATACACCCTGAATGACTCCAAGGAATTCGGCGTGAATTACCTCTTCGATGACAAAGACATCTCACTCGGCGGTGGTGGCAGCGGTGGAGCCATCCTCCCCCTCGCGGCGACTGCGACTTCGCGTTTCCCGCAGTTTGACCCAGCCTCGCTCTCCGGCAGCGGGCTCCGCGCCCTCGGCACCGTCGGCGACCTTGGAATCTACCTCAAAGCCCTCCAATCCAAGACCGACTTCACCGTCCTCTCCAGACCGAGCATCTTCACCTCCAATAACCAAAAAGGCACGATCTCAAGTGGTGAACGCATCGCCATCCCCACCAGCAACAACAACTTCAGCGGTGGCGGATCCAGCACGAACATCGAATACCAAGACGTCGTCCTGAAACTCGAAGTCATCCCCTTGGTGAACTCGGACAACGAGATCACCATGAAAATCGCCCTCCTCAATGACGAGCAAAACGGCAATCAAGTCATCGAAGGCGGCGGCAGCGACGGCGGCGACCTCACGGTTCCACGCATTTCCACCCGTGAAATTCTCACTACCGCCACCATCCCCAACGGCCAAACCATCGTCCTCGGCGGCCTGATCGTCGGGAAAAACAACCAAGAAAAAAGCGGCATTCCGCTCCTTGGCGACATCCCCTACCTTGGCAAACTCTTCTCCACCACGGGCAACAACGAAGACCGCAGCGAGTTGATGGTGCTCATCCAGCCATCCATCGTAAGCAACAGCCTTGCGCTCGACAACGTCCAGTCCGACATGGACTCGCGCTACCAAAGCTCCGACCGCGTCCGCGGCTTTGCCGACGGCCCCGGCGTGCTGCCGCCGGTGGATGCCATCGCTCCCACAAATGACAAGCAGGCGGCCCCAAGCGCCGCCGCGCCTGCCGCCAAACCCGCCGTCAACAGCGCCAAGAAACCCTCGATCCGCCCGCTCCACCGGCGCTGAGAACCCGGCGCTTGCCGCCCTGCGCCGCGCCACGCGCAGGGCATCCTCATTTGACTTCCACCCCGCGTGGCGCTTTGATCCCGGAGATGAAAATCCTTACCCCGCTCCTCATCGCCGCCTGCATGCTCACTCACGCGCAGGCGAAATTGGTCGAAAAAACCGTCATTTACACCCACGCCGGCGTGAGCTTGGAGGGCTACCACGTTTACGACGACGCCACCACCGGCCCGCGCCCCGGCATCCTCGTGGCCCACCAATGGACCGGACTTTCCGAGCATGAAAAAAGCCACAGCCGCAAACTCGCCCAAGCTGGCTACAACGTCCTAGCGGCAGACATCTACGGCCAAGGCATCCGCCCCCAAGCCCCGGAAGCCGGCAAGGAAGCTGGCAAATACAAGGCGGACCGGCCGCTCCTCCGCGCCCGCTTGCTCGCCGGCTTGGAGGTCCTCAAGGCCGACGCCCAGACGAATCCTTCACAACTCGCCGCCATCGGTTACTGCTTCGGTGGCACCGCCGTGCTCGAGCTCGCCCGCGCCGGCACGCCACTCGCCGGCGTGGTTTCCTTCCACGGCGGCCTCGACGCAGCGCCGGAGCTGGCCGCCCAAGCCGGGAAAATCCCCGCCAAGTTGCTCGTCCTCCACGGCGCGGTGGACCCCTACGTGCCTGCTGAGCAAGTCGCTGATTTCCAAAAGGAAATGACCACCGCCAAGGCGGATTGGCAGATGATTTCCTACGGTGGCGCCGTCCACAGCTTCACCCACCCGGAAGCGGGCGATGACCCCAGCAAGGGCGCGGCCTATCACGCCGCAGCCGCTCGCCGCTCATGGACCGCCATGCTCGGGTTTTTTAACGAAATTTTCCAGAGGCCGGATGGCTTGCCTGGCGCGCGCTAAGCCTTCATGCTCGCTCCCATGTCCGCGGCGATCGACTGGTCAGCCTACCACCTCGCGTTCCGCCACGCTGCGGAAGCCGCCGGTTTTGCCGAGGCCTTGCTGCTGGAGCTCCCCGCCGGGCCGATTTTGATGTGGGAGCGCCCGGGCTCCGGCCCCTGCATCTACCTTTCCGCCGGCATCCATGGCGACGAACCCGCCGGGCCGCTGGCGCTGTTGGAACTCTTGCGCGACGGGTTTTTTGAAATTGCCGACATCCACTGGCTCATCTGCCCCACGCTCAACCCGTCCGGCCTCCACGCCGGAACCCGGGAAAATGCCGGTGGGGTCGATTTGAACCGGGATTACTGGGCGCGCGGCAGCCAAGAAGTCACCGCACACACCCGCTGGTTCCAGCAAGCGACCGTGCCAGACCTCTTCATCTCGCTGCACGAGGATTGGGAAAGCTCGGGGTTCTATTTTTATGAAATCAACCTGCACGACGACCAACCGGAGCGCGCGCGCAGCATCCTAGACGCGGTGCAAATTTGCTTCCCCCCGGAAATCGGGCCGGAAATCGACGGGCACACGGTCCGCGAACCCGGCTGGATCTACCACGAGGCGGAGGCCGACGTGCCGGAAGGCTGGCCGGAAGCCATTTTCCTGGCGAAGCTGGGATGCCCAGTTTCCTTCACTTTTGAGACTCCCAGCCAAGCCACGCTCAGCGAGCGAGTCCGCGCGCAGACCGCCGCAGTCCGCGCCGCCTGCCGGAAGTTCCAGTCGGCATGATGCCGCGCATCCGCCGCATCATGGCTCGAGTTGCTCGAAAATGGCCGAGTAGTAGCCTTGGTAGAATCCCACAATTTTCCATGCCACGAAGCCAAGAATGCAAAAGTAGAGGACCTTCGGCAGCATGACCGAGACCGCCTTCGCGCTGGCCGCCGCATTCTCACGGGCAAGCGCCGCCCAGCGCGCGAGGTCTGCATCCAGCGTTCCCGCCTCCTCGCCCGTGGCATAGCTGCGCGTGAAGGCTTTCGGAAAAGCCGACTCGCGCAGAAATGCCGGCCCCAAGGGGTTTCCCGCTTTGACGGTGGCGGCCAAGCGCTGGCCCGCCTCACGCATGAGCCCGCTTTGTGAAGCCTCGGCGGAAAGTTTGACCGTCTCCTCCATCGAGATACCCGCGAGCAGGCAACTGTGATAAACTTTGCAAAACCGCGCCAAGGCACTGTTCCGCCGCGCCTTGCCCACCCATGGAATCCAGTTGATCCAACGGTCGGCAGTCGCATGGACCGGAGCGAGCCGGAACCCCTGCCGGACGGCGAGATACCCCGCAAATCCCGCCGCATAAAGCCCGAGCAAGGTGGACACTAGGCGCAGGGCGATTTCTAGAAAATCCAAC
>JBILPN010000371.1:0-4339 GCA_044373865.1 Luteolibacter sp.
ATCCATCATGTCCGAAGGTGCCACCACGTCGGCACCGGCACGTGCATGGCAAAGTGCCTGCTCGCACAAAATCTCAACGGTCTCATCATTCAGCACGCACCATTCCCCGCGTGCATCGCGCTGCACGATGCCGTCATGTCCATCAGAATTGTAAGGATCCAAGGCGACATCCGTAATGACACACAGCGTCGGATGAGCCGCCTTGATTGCGCGGATCGCTCGTGGAACCAAGCCCTCATCATTCGACGCCTCCTCAGCCAATGGAGTTTTCAAAGCCTCCTCGATTTTAGGAAAAAGCACGACCGCCGGAATGCCAAGCGCATGCGCCTCACCCGCCTCGCGCACCAAACTCGCCAGCGACCAACGCGTCACCCCCGGCATCGCCGCGATCGGCGTGTCCTCGGAATCCTCGTGAAAAAATAACGGCAAAATGAAATCCGCAGGTGAAAGCGAAGTTTCCCGGACCATCGAGCGGATGGCAGGCGTGCGACGGTTGCGACGTGGACGTAACATGAATGGATGAATTTGAAATCGTGAAATCGTGAGAGCTTGAAATCGTTCTAGCCAATGATGGCAATGGCGTTCGCCGCAGCGTAGTCGCGGGCATGCGTGAGGCTGATTTGGATTTCCGTGATTCCGTGGCGTTCGGCAAATTCCGCAGCGGCCCCGCGCAGGAAAATTTTCGGTGCGCCCATGGGATCGCGCGTGATTTCCAAATCCACCCAAGCCGCCTGCCCGCCGATGCCAGTGCCGAGCGCCTTGGAAACCGCCTCCTTCGCGGCAAATCGCGCGGCAAAATGCAACTCAGGCCTTTTTTGCGCCACACAATACTCACGCTCGGACGCCGTGAAAAGTTTCCTCAAAACCGTCTCCTCATAGCGAGAAATCATGTGCGCGATGCGCTCCACCTCGACCACATCGATGCCAATGCCAAAAATCCGCATATTCAACTCGGGTAATTGACCATCAACGCCTTCATCTCACGCACCGCCGCAGTCAGCCCGGTCCGCACCGACCGCGAAATCAAGCTGTGCCCGATGTTTAGCTCGGTCATGTGCGGGATTTTTAAAACCTCGCTCATGTTGGAATAATTGATCCCATGGCCCGCATTCACTTGCAGGCCGGTCTCGTGGCCCACCTTCGCCCCAGCGATCAGCCGCGCCAGCTCCACCGCCACCTCCGCCCCAGTCGCATTGGCGAAGGCCCCGGTGTGAAGCTCGATCATCTCCGCACCGGTCTCCGCCGACGCTTGGACCTGCTTCAAATCGGGATCGATGAACAAACTCACGCGGATGCCAGCCGCCTGCAAGCGAGCGACCACCTCGCGGGTTTTGGCAAAGCCAGCCAACACGTCTAGGCCACCTTCCGTGGTGACCTCCTGGCGATTTTCCGGGACCAGACAGACGAATTCCGGCATCAACTTCAGCGCCAGTCCGACCATTTCCTCGGTCACGCCCATTTCCAAATTCAGCGGCAGCGGGACCTCGGCGCGGATTCGGAAAGCATCCGCATCCTGCATGTGTCGGCGGTCACCGCGCACGTGGATCGTGAGCGAATCCGCCCCACCCGCCAATGCATCGTGCCCGGCGACCACGGGGCAGGGCTCGGCATTGAATGCATCCGGCGTATTGGCGTAGCGCGCCTGCCGGAGCGTGGCGATGTGGTCGATGTTGACCCCGAGAAGTAAAGGCATGCATTGAAATAGCGCCCGCGAGCGCCGCCTGCAAGACTCAGTTCAGGGCGGAGCCAAGAGCGTGAATGGCCACCATGGCAAATTGCGCAGCAGCCAAAACCCGGCCACCAGGCAGACCAAGCCCCACAACGAGCGGTTTCCAAGACGCACCCGCCAGCGCAAGGGCCGGCCGAGCACCCACGCCGCCAACTCCAGCGCGAGCGCCCCAACCGCCAAAGGCCACAAAATCATCCCCAATGGATTGCAGCGAAACGCCTCGCCAAAGCGCCCGTGCAAAGTCGCAAGCGTCGCCCGCGTCATGCCACACCCCGGACAATCCAGCCCCGTGAATTGGTGAAACGCACAGGCCGGCAGCCACCCCGCGCCATTCTCGCGCAGCGTCCACGCCACCACCGCACAGGCCAGCGCGCCCAATGAAACCCAAATTGCCCGATCCACTCGCATTCCCAAAATTTCTTTGAAAAGCGTGGCGGCGGCGCACCACAAGCGCCAGCAAAGAATCTCCCCGCGCACCCCAACCCGGCGCGCTTGAGTGGCCCACTTCTGCAGGCAGCGATTCGCGCATGAATTTTTTTATCGTGCCATCCCCCCCTTCCCTGCTTCACTTCGCCCGTTCGCGCATGCCGGAAAACTCTCAAGAAGACACATTACTGTTGGTTGACCCAGATCTGGATTTCCTGGATTGGGCCACCAAGCACCTCTCTGCAGAAAATCTGCGGGTCCTCCGCTGCGACAATGCCGCAAACGCGGTGAAGGTGATTGAGAAAACCTCCGTCAGCGTCGTCGTCGCCGCGATGGAGTTGCAACCCTTTGATGGCATGGAGCTTCTGGGCCGCATCTTGCAAGTGCGCCCGCAAACTCTGGTGGTGCTCACCGCCGGTTTCCCCACCACCGGCCAAATCATCGAGGCCACCCAGCGCGGTGCCCACGATGTCCTCCGCAAGGAATCCCTCGCCTTCGAACTCCGCCCCGTGGTCGAGTCCGCCCTGCAAACTCAGGATGACCGCCGCAGCGCCGGCCAACCAGACGCCGAGGTCCAAGCGCAAGATGGCCGGGTCAAAATGATCGGAATTTCCCGCGCCTTGCAGGAAGTTTTCAAACTCGTCGGCCGCGTCGCACGCTCGGACGCGCCAGTTCTCATCGCCGGAGAAAGCGGCACCGGCAAGGAACTCGTCGCCAAGGCCGTCCACGAATACAGCCCGCGGCGGCAAAAGGAGATGATCACCATCAACTGCGGTGCCATCCCAGAAAATCTGCTGGAAAGCGAACTCTTTGGCCACGAGAAGGGCTCCTTCACTGGCGCCATCGCCCGCCGCGCCGGACGCTTCGAGCAGGCGGATGGCGGCACGCTTTTCCTCGACGAAATTGGCGACATGCCGCTCTCCATCCAAGTCAAGCTCCTCCGCGTGCTACAAGATGGCTCGTTTTCCCGCGTCGGGTCGAATGACACCTTGACGACTGATGTCAGGATCGTGGCCGCCACGCACAAGAATTTGTCCATGGAAGTCGCTGCTGGCCGCTTCCGCGAGGACCTCTACTACCGCCTGAACGTGGTTGAAATCAAAATTCCAGCCCTCCGCGAGCGCTTGGAGGACATCCCGCTGCTGGCCGAGTATTTCCTCCAGCGGATCACTCGCAAGAATGGCATGGCGCGCATCCGCATCTCTGCCGAAGCGGTCACCACCCTGCAAACCCACCACTGGCCGGGCAATGTGCGCGAGTTGGAGAACACCATCGCTCGTGCTTGCGCACTCGCCTCTTCAAACATCTTGCTGCCGGCGGACATCCCACTCGCCTCCGCACCGCACAGGTCCCCCGCCGCATTCACCGCCGCCATTGACCAACTGCTCAATGCCGCACCCACCGGGGCGGATTTGCTCACTTGGATGAAGCAGGAAGTCGCCGGACGCGTCCTTGAACGCGCCGCCGGGGATCTCAAGGAGGCCTCGCTCGTGCTCAACCTTTCCTTGCCAGAACTCCGCAAACTGCTCGCCAGAGAGGGATGACATGCTCCACACCGTCTCAAACCCGCTGATCGCGGAAGAACTGACACGCCTCCGCTCGCCGGATTGCCCATCGCCAGAATTCCGCCTGCGCATCCGCCGCATCGCCTCGCTGATGGTTCCGGCGGTCACGGCCGACCTCGCAACTTCCGTCGTCGAGTGCCAGACGCCCTTGGAAATCACCACCGGCGTCAAGATCCGCCGCAGCATGATTCTCGTGCCGGTCCTCCGCGCCGGCCTCGGCTTTCTGGATGGCTTCCTCGACCTCATCCCGCAGGCATCCGTCGCTCACATCGGACTGGCGCGGAACGAAAAAACCTTGGTCCCCGAGCCCTACTACCTCAAACACCCACCAATTTTGGGCGAATCTGAGATTTTTATCCTCGATCCCATGCTGGCCACCGGCGGCTCCGCCATCGAGGCCGTGCGCAGTTTATGGGAAGCCGGCGCGCGTCACATCCGCTTCGTTTGCCTAGTCGCCGCGCCCGAGGGAATCGATGCCCTGCAGCAAGCATTCCCGGATTTGGCGATTTATACCGCCTGCGTGGACCGCTGCCTGAGCGAGCGCGGCTACATTCTTCCCGGCCTAGGCGATGCGGGTGACCGCCTGTTTGGCACCTGCCCATAAGACGTGGCTTTTCGC
>JBILPN010000372.1:0-4329 GCA_044373865.1 Luteolibacter sp.
GCGCGCCCGCGCCAGAATGCTCGCCGCTTCTTGACCCTTTCCGAGCCGGGCTTGCTCTGCGAGCGCGAAGCGCCAGCGTTCTCCGTCATTTGACGCGGCGTCCCAAGAACCCGGAACTTGGTAGAGAACCGGCCCATCCACGGACCAAGGTGCCCCCTCGGTCGCCCCCTCAGGACCGGGATCCGTCCACCGTGGAAGCTCCGCGAGTGGCGTTAGAATTTGGAGTTTCCATGCCTCACCCTCTTGAATCAACTCCGCAAGCTCTCGCCACGCATCTCGCCGCAACGGATCATCGCCCGCCTTGGAAATCGCCCGCATGAGACACTGCATCGCCCGCACCCGATCCCGATAGACGGTTGAAATCTGCATGCCAGCTTGCGGCTGCTGATCCTCCATCGCAGCCAATGGGCGTCGCCCGCCGCGTGCCGCCCCGCCACGCGTGAACTCCCCTGCGATGATGCGCCCGGCATGCGGAGCCGCGCGAATGGCCCGGGATGCCGCGAGCAAAACCCCCGCATGGTCAGGGTGCTCGCTAAGCGCCTGATCCACCAGCGCATCAAACTCATTCCATGCGCCAAGCTGCCTGATCCCCTCGACCGCCCGCGCCAAGTCCTCGCCAGACGAGGCGTCGGAAATCGGCAGCAATTTCTCAACATAATGGTCCACCGCATCCCGCCACATCCCCCGATCCACCAAATCCAGACTCTCCGCCCGCAGCGCACGAGCCTCCTGCGCCACAAGGCTCAATTGAGAAAATATCGCCACCAGGCAAATCCATGCGATCCATTTCATGGCACTTAAGATGACACTAAAATTCGCGCTTGCGTAGAAATAAATCTCCGTCCGGGGCGCCAGGCCCGGAAATTGTCAATCCAAGTCCACTCAGGCATTCCGCAACTTTTCACAACGCAACCCTTGACCCACCGCCATCACGGAACAGATTCGGCCATGTCTCGCACAATCTTATTGATCGGTGGAAATTCTGGAATCGGCCTCGCCACGGCTCGCCTGCTGACCGCGCAAGGGCACACCGTGCTCGCCGCCGCACGCAAGACCGAAGCGCTGGAAGCGCTTGGCATTCCGGTGCAGCATTTCGACGCGCAGTCGCCGACGCCACTCGTCCTGCCACCCGTTTTGGATGGCTTGGTCTATTGCCCTGGCAGCATCAATTTGAAGCCCTTCCACCGACTCAGCGCCGAAGATTTCCTGAATGACTTTCAAGTCAACTGCCTCGGCGCGGTCGCCGCCATCCAAGCCGCACTGCCGGCACTCAAAGCCTCGCCGTCCGCCTCAATCGTGCTTTTCTCAAGTGTCGCCGTGGCCCAAGGAATGCCGTTCCATGCATCGATTTCCGCCGCAAAAGCTGCGGTCGAAGGCCTCACCCTCTCGCTGGCCGCCGAATTTTCTCCAAAGATCCGTGTGAATGCCATCGCGCCCTCACTCACCGATACCCCCCTAGCCGGAAACCTCCTCGGCAACGACGCGAAACGTGAGGCAGCCGCGAAACGCCACCCACTGCAAAAAGTCGGCGTGCCCGAGGATGTCGCGGCACTGGTCGCCTTCCTGCTCGCACCCGAATCCCAGTTTTTCACTGGCCAAATCCTCCGCCCTGACGGCGGACTATCCTCAGTCCGCACCTTTTGAATCGATGGAAATCACCCTCGTTTTCCCACATCAACTGTTTGCAAATCACCCGTCTGTTCGCCCGGGCCGCGAAATTTGGTTGATCGAGGACCCTTTGTATTTCGGCAACGATCTTCATTGGCCCGCTCAAATGCATGCGCAAAAACTGATGCTCCATCGCGCCTCCATGAAGGCCTATGCGAGCGAACTGGAAACCGCTGGCCACCGGGTTCATTACATCGACGCAGAAGCCGGAAATCACAGCAGCACCGACTTGCTAGAACGCGGCTTGCCCCTATCCATTCAGGAAATTCACATGGCAGATCCAGTCGATGATCTTCTGCTCAAGCGCGTGACACGTTTCGCCCACCGCCGCTCCGCCAAAATCCAGCTCGCGCCATCGCCTAATTTCATCAGCCCGCCGGAGTTTCTCGAAACTCACCTAGCGGGAAAGAAAAAGCCATTCATGGCAAAGTTCTACGAAGCACAACGCAAGCGGACGCACACGTTGGTGGAGGACGACCTGTCTCCGATCGGCGGAAAATGGTCGTTTGATGCGGAAAATCGTGCCCGCTTGCCCAAGGGCCATGCCGTCCCCGCCGAGCCTAACTGCCTCGGAAACTCCTTCACCGCCGAGGCCATGGAATACGTTTCACGGAAATTCCCCCAAAACCCGGGATCGATGAAAAACTTCCGCTGGCCGGTCACTCGCCACGATGCCGAGGCATGGCTGGAAACCTTCATCGACGAGCGCTTTGAAAACTTCGGACTCTACGAAGATGCCATTTCAACACGCCACGCCTCGATCTATCATGCGGTGATCACCCCCGCCCTCAACATCGGGCTGCTAGACCCACAGCATGTCGTGGACCGCGTGCTCGCTAAGGCTACGGAATCCCCTGCGATTCCACTCAACTCACTGGAGGGATTCATCCGGCAAATCATCGGCTGGCGCGAGTTCATGCGCGGGATCTATCAACACCGCGGATGCGAGATCCGACGCGGAAACTTCTGGAATTTCGACCGTCCACTGCCCGCCTCGTTCTACGACGGCAGCACCGGCATCCCACCGATCGACCGGATCATCCGCCAACTGCTAGACGATGCTTACTGCCACCACATCGAACGCCTCATGGTTCTCGGGAATTTCATGCTGCTGTGTCGGATCAAGCCGGATGATGTTTACCGCTGGTTCATGGAGATGTTCGCGGACTCCTACGACTGGGTGATGGTGCCGAATGTTTACGGCATGTCACAGTTCGCCGATGGCGGGACCTTTACCACCAAACCCTACATTTCAGGATCCAACTACATCCTGAAAATGTCGGATGAGGCAAAGGGCGACTGGTGTGGAATTTGGGACGGGCTTTTCTGGACATTCATCGCCGACCACACACCGTTTTTCCTAAAGAATCCGCGTCTATCCATGATGGCGCGCACTTGGGAGAAAATGCCTGCCAGCAAACAAGCGGCCCATCGAGCGATGGCCGACAACTTCCTAGCAAGCCTTACCTAGCTCAAAGACCATCCAGCTCAATCTTGCCGAGCGAAAGTGCCGCCAAGTCCTCCACTTCCGCGATTGACGCGACGTGACAAAGCTTCTGGCGGAGATCCTTCGCGCCGGGAAACCCCTTGCAATACGCCATCAAGCGCGAACGCATCGCCGTGAGCGTTTGCTTCTCGTCGCCATTCCTCCGGCTCTCCACAGCAAGCTTGCAATGTCGGATCACCAAAGCCCAACGTTCCTCGACACGCACTTCCTGCATCACCTCACCGGTTTTCAGATAGTGCTTCGCCTCGCGGAAAACCCAAGGATTGTGCATCGCGGCCCGCCCCAGCATCACCCCGGAAACTGCGGTTTCCCGCCTTCTCCGCATGACGTCCTCACCACAGCTTAGATCCCCATTTCCGATCACCGGAATCTTCACCGCACGCGCCACCGCATCGATGACATTCCAGTCCGCTTCCCCGCCATAACCTTGCGCGCGCGTCCGCCCATGAACCGCGATGGCCTGCATGCCGCAATCCTCTAAAATTTTAGCGACTTCCACCGCGTTCACCGAATTTTCATCCCACCCGATCCGCATCTTGGCCGTCACCGGAACTTGATCCCCCACCGCTTTGGCCACACCCGAGGCGACCGAGGCCAGCACAGGACAATCTCGCAGCAGCGAAGACCCGCCATTGCGCGCGACAACCTTGTTCACCGGACAACCGAAATTGATATCGATGAAATCCGGGCGCTTCCAATCAATGATCTTGCGCGCCGCCTCACCCATCCGCTCGCCATCCGCACCAAACAACTGCACTCCGACCGACCGCTGCGAATCCGTGAACTCCGTGTATTTGCGCGTCCTCTCATCCGCCTGCATGATGCCCTCGGCGGAAACGAATTCCGTCACCATCACATCCGCCCCCAGTTCTTTGCAGATTTGTCGAAATATCAAGTCCGTCACCCCGGCCATCGGCGCGAGATACAAAGGGAAACAATCGGATGAAAACCACGGGAGCACGCGCGACGCTAAACCCCGAAATCGCGCTTTGCGAGTTTTTCAAAGCCGCGGCGCTTTGAAATTTCCTCCCTCATCCCGGCGAAGTTTGGCCGAGATTTCTCCACCCGTCATGCGCATTTCCTTGATTCAACGGAGGCCACCCGCTTTTCTTCCGCCATGCGCGTTTTACTCACCACCTGCAGTTATCAAGACA
>JBILPN010000373.1:0-4308 GCA_044373865.1 Luteolibacter sp.
CGGGTGAGCGGGCGCATTCTGGCAAGTGTGCCGGACCGGGACGCCTGTCCGGCCATCAGCGACTTCACTGGCGACATGGAATTCTCGGGTGGAGCCTCGGCGAATTTTCACTGTTCCTTCCTCGCGCCGAACCAACAGTGGTTGAATGTGAGTGGCGCGGCGGGAAGTTTGCGTGTGCCAGACTTCGTTTCCCCGGCAGCGGATCACTCGCTCGCGTGGGAGTTGGGCTATCAGCCGGTGGCGCGTTCTGCGGTGGCTGGGATCTCGAACGAGGCGCGCATGTTCGCATGCTTCGCGGCGGAGCTCACTGATGCCAGCTTGGTCACGGAGTGGGCTGAAATTTCGTGGAAAACCCAGTTGCTGCTAGATGCTTGTGAGAAATCCGCGCGCTTGGAGCGCCCGCTGTTTTTGCGGGATGGAGTGTATTCCGCCTAGTCCACGCGTGAGAGGCGGTTGATTCCGCTTTTCAGAAGTTGGGCGTCCACCGCGCTCGAGGCGGCCTCGTCCAGATAGACCGTGAAATTCTCTTCGGCGAAGGCGATGGAGTGCAGCTCGCCGAGGTTCGAGTTGAACGCGTCTGCCAGGCTTTTGATGTCGCGCACATCCTTGCCGTTCACTTGGCGGACGATTAGATTGCGCAGGCGCTCGTAGCCGACGGTGGCAGGTGTTGGGATGGATGCGCTGAGGAAGACGATGCGCTCGACCTTGCCCTCGTATTGCTCCGGGTTTTCCAAGGCATCGAGGAAATTGAGAGGAGCGCGGGACTGCCAGTTCTCACCGAATGCTTCTAGCAGCGGGCGTGAAAGTTCTTGGAAAAGCAGGCCGCCCTTGATCAGGAATTTAGGGGCTTTGCCAAAGTCATAGGCGGGGACAAGGCGCTTGCTTTCCTCCTCGCGCGTGAGAGTTGCGGTGATTTCCAGCGGCTCGCCATTCCGGATGATCGAGAGTTTCACCGCATCCCCAGAAGCTTTCTCGCCGCGGATCAGGTGGCCCCAGGTGAGGCTGCCGTAGCTTGGGTGTTCATAGTAGCCACGGCGGTTGATCGCTTGGCCATCGACGGCGAGCAGGACGTCCCCGCGTTGAACGCCGGCCGTGTCCGCCGCGCCTCCTTTCCGGACTTTTTGGACGTAGAGCCCGCCTTGTTCATCGTTGAGTTTCAGCCATTGGCGGAACGAAGGATCCTCAGTTCGCGCCACGCCGATGCCGAGGCTGGGAAATCCGCGGTAGTCGCCGTTCGCGCTTGCTGCGAGGAAGCGGGCGATGATGTCGGTGGCGGTGACGTCGCAGATTTGGTCCTTGGCATCATAGCTGACCAGTACGCCGGCGAGCTTCCCATCCTTCAGCACGGGCAGTGAGTAACTGCTAGCGGCGGTCTGCATGGAAGCCTTGACGAGGTAGGTGAGGAAGGCGTGATCCGGGAGAAACTTTGGGCTAACATCGATGCTGCGGAGGCTGCCAGAGGTGAGCAGAGTGAGGCCGCTGTCCTCGATTTGGAGAACATCCACGTCGTCGCCGATGTCGAGAGGAGGGGAAATTTCCAGAGGGACCGTGTCGCTGAAGAGTGCCTTGCCATCGCTTGCGTCGGCGGGGCCGAGCAGGGCAAGGTTCGCCTCATAGTCCACGGCGAGGATTTGGGCGGGAGCGAAGCGCGTGCCGTCGGCGGATTCAAATTCCAGGTAGGTCGAGTCCGCAACGAGTTCTGCGGTGGTGAGAACGCGTTCCGCGCCGACCACGGCGGCGAGGGCGCGGAGTTGTTGGGGCGGGTTTTTCTCCCAGGGTTGGCCGGGATTCCAAGTTTGTTGAGTTGCGTTGATACGGACCACCGAGCGGATCACATCCGGTGCGGGGATGGTTTGCGAGCTCTCGCCAGCTTGGGTTTCAGCGGCCGCGGCATTGGCGGTGGGGGGCGGTTCGCAAGCGTGGAGCGCGAGCAGGAGAGGCAAAAAATAGAGCGGTCGCATGGCAAAAAGGTGAGGTGGGAGAAAAACGGAAGGGCGGAGCCAGAGCTTCATTGCAGACCCAGCACGTCTTGCATGTCGTAAAGTCCGATGGGTTGAGTCTCCAGCCAGCAAGCGGCGCGGACGGCACCGGCGGCGAAGGTCATGCGTGAGGAAGCCTTGTGCGTGAGTTCCACGCGCTCGCCGTCTGCGGCGAACAGCACCGTGTGGTCGCCCACCACATCCCCGCCGCGGAGCGTGTGCATGCCGATTTCCCGGGATTTCCGTGGGCCGATGTTGCCGAAGCGGCCGTGAGCCACGTCCTTTTCGTAGTCGGTGCCAGTTTCCTCGTTGAGAATTTCGAGGATCCGGCGGGCGGTGCCGGATGGAGCGTCGATTTTGTGCTTGTGGTGCATTTCCGTGACCTCGATGTCGAAGCGGTCCTGCTTGAGAATGCGAGCGGCTTGGCGAGTGAGCCAGAACAGCGTGTTCACGCCGACCGAGTAGTTCGCGGCGTAAACGATGCGGATTGACTTGGCGGCCTCGCGGATGATTTCGCGCTCCGCCTCGCTGTGGCCGGTGGTTCCGATGACGAGGTTGGTGCCATTTTTGAGGGCGGCTTCCACCAAGCTTGCGGTGAACGAGTGGATCGTGAAGTCGATGACACAATCCGCGAGAGCGATGGCAGGAGCGAGCGCCTCGCCAGCATCGTGAGTGGCGGCGACGGTGACGCCGGCTTCACGGGCGGCTTCGATGACGGCCTGGCCCATGCGGCCAGATTTACCAGTGACGAGAAGAGATGGCATTTTGAAAATTGAGAGTTGAGATGATGCGAGAGTTTTGGAGTTTCGGGTCAGTCTTCCCAGATTCGGTGTTCCAGTTGGAGTTGGCTGGCGCGAGTTGCGGCTTCGGCGGCGCGAGGACCATTGAATGAGGCGATCTTTTTGGCAACCGTAATGGCGACTGGCCAGCGCTCGGCTTTTTCTAAAAGTGCAAGGGCGCGGAAGCCGCAGCGTTCGAAATACTCCCATTCCACCGGGGTTTTCGTGGTTTCCAGCACGGAGTGAAAGGCTTGGAACGCTTCTTTTTCGCGCTTGCGGGTGGGGTCTTTTTCGTCGGGAACTTGTTCGAGAGTGATGCCCCGGAGATACTGAAGCCGATTGAGCAAGGATGGGTGTTCTTGTGCGTGGCTCAGCAATTGGTCGTAAACTCCAAGCGCGGCAACGAGCGATTGGGGGTCGGTGCGGCCTTGGGCGTAGAGCGCTTCCCCAAGCAACAGCCCGGCGGGGAGGTGGAGTGGGTCGTTTTCTGAGAGTTTGCCGATCATCGAGCGGAGAAATTCGATGGCGGCACCGAGTTGGTAGCTGTCGATGAGGTGGCGGGCTTTTTCGAGAGTGGCGATGGAGGTGACCGTGCCGCCAGCCTCGATGGCCTTGTCGAAGAGGATGAGCGCCTCCTCCTTGGATTGGGGAGTTCCGCCGAGTGCTGCGGCGCGCGCGGCGAGGAGCCATGCCACTTGGGCGCGGGCGGCGTCGGGGTCGGAGGCGGCGAGTTTTTCCAAGACCAGACGGGCGGGATTGTAGTCTCCGGCTTGGAATAAATTTCGCCCAAGCGTGAGGCTGGCTTCGTAAGATTCCGCTTGCTCGGGGAAGCGCTCGATGAGGGTTTGGGCGGCGCTGAGGGTGGCGGCCGAATCGTTTGAAAGATCGGCGACGCGGAGCCGCGCGAGTGCGACCCGGGCAGGAGGCAGGGTTGCGAGAGCGGCAGGAGCTGCATCCAGCGCGTCCAGCTGCGCGCGAGCGAAGGCGAGGTCGGTGGACGGTGGGGTCAGCGCGGCTTCTGTGGCAGCCAGTCGCGCCTCGGCCGCGCGTGGGTGGCTTGGAAAGCGAGTGAGAAATTCATCGATGGCGCTCAGCCGTGCGGTGGCACTTTGAGTGGACAGCGCGCGTTCCAGCTCGAGATCTGCCTCGAAGACTTTGTCGGCGGCGGCGGGCTGGGATTGTTGGATCAAGGTGCTGCCTGCGGGTCCGGCGCTGCGGATTTTTGCGATGGCGGACTGAATTTTTGCGGTTCGTGAATCAGCTCCCGTGAGCGAGGCGGCGGCCTCGTCGAAGAGTGCGATGGCCAGCTTGGAGTCGCCATTTTCAAAGGCGACCCGCGCCTCGATGAACGCCGCGCCGCCCTTGAGAGTCGGGGATTTTCCATCGCTGCGGAGGGTGTCCAAGATCGAGAAGGCTTGGTCGATCTTGCCATCATTCAGGTCCCAACGAGCGAGGTGGTAGAGGGCGTCTTCCGTGAGTGGGTGGCTGGGGTTTTCCAGTCGGAGGCGATTGAGGAGGCGCCGCGCCTCCGCCTTCGCCTCAGGAGTTCC
>JBILPN010000374.1:0-4298 GCA_044373865.1 Luteolibacter sp.
CTTCCAGTCAAACCGCCCGTCTCCCACCTTCACTGGCTTCTCCAAACACCTCCGGTGTGACTCGGCACTGGGTGTGATCCCGTTCGAGTTCTCGGCGGATTCGAGCAAGATCGGCGGGGCAGGCGTGCGCTTGATTGTGGCCAAGGCGGATCGACGCCTCTCATTCCGCCAGATGATCCTGGAACGCCGCCTCATCAAACCGGTGTGGACCTACGTCATGGGTGACGCCATCAATCGCGGGCTCCTGCCGCCCATCGAAGGCTGGTGGAAAATCATCCTCTTCACCGACTTCCGGCTCGACCTCCTCCGCTTCCTCGAAAACAACCGCGAGCTTCTGGAAACCGCCGAGCTTGGCCTCTTCGCCGTGGTTCCTCCCGATCCCTCCGTCCCCATCTCACAGCTCGGCATCATCTTCTGCCTCCGCCAGCGCGACAACAAGCGCCCCACCGAAGTCAATCCACTCGCGCCCTACTATCTGGTTTACGTGCTCGATGACGGAAACGTCCGCCTCACCTTCATGCAGCCGAAGCAGGCACTCGACCTATTCCGCTGCCTCGCCGCCAATCACGCCAGCGCCTTCACCGACCTCTGCGACTCCTTCGACGCCCGCAACGCCAATGGCTCCGACATGAGCCACGAATCCCGCCTGCTCGATTCCGCCATGGAATCCATCAAAAGCACCTTCGCCCGCCGCGCCACCAGCTCGCTACTCTCGGGTCGCGAAGGACTGCTGCCCATGGCCTCCGAAACCCCCACATCCTCCGACGACATGGAACTCATCACCTGGCTGGTAGTCCTCAATTCAAAATCATAAAATAGGAAAGAAAAAATCAGACTTTATCTCGTTAAAAATCCGACTATCCTTCGAAGAAATGAAAATCACCGTCGAACTCTCCGAAAATGAACTGACTGAGATCTGCGAAATCACAGGCATCGCGAAAAAGGGTCCTGCCATCCGCAAGCTGCTTGCAGACACCCTGCAAAGCCAACGCCGCGCCAGAATCTCCAGGAAGTTCCTCACCGGCCAATGGTCCGCAGAGTTGAAAGACTTCGAAGTCTCCAAAGCGGCGGACCGCGCCCAATCCCAAACCCTCTCGGAACAATGGCGCGATTGATCGAATCCTCCCTGTGGGTGGATTTCACCCGCAGCAAGTCGCCACTTGCCCTCAAAACCCTGATTCAACCGTGGATTCTCGATCCGCTTGCCTGCCTCTGCGAACCCATCGCATTTGAAGTGCTCCGCCACGCCACACCGCAGGAACAAAAATGGATCACCGCTCAATTTGAAACCCTGCCGGTCCTTCCGACACCCACTCACTTATGGCGCGACGCCACCCGCCTCGGCCAGCAATGCCGCGCAGCCGGTTTCAACGCCGGCTCACTCGACCTCGTCATTGCCGCACTCTGCATCCACCACGACGCCGAACTCATCACCTTCGATGCCGACTACCTCGCCATCGCCCGCGTTTCAAATCTCCGTGTCCAGCACCTCTCCCGACCTTAAGACCTTCCGACTTTCAGACCTTCACTCCATGAGCTAAATCGAATCCCAGCACACCGAATGGAAGGAGTCGTGGCGAGACGACCATCTCCGCTGGGTCTCCGGATTCGCCAATGCCGAAGGCGGGCGCTTGGAAATCGGACGCAACGACAAGGGGAAATCGTCGGTCTGTCGGATGCCCCGTAAACTACGAGAGACAGAAATAAACAAATTTCACTTGCACACTTCGGCAGGGGATCCATGAAGGCTTGGAAATCAACACTTCGCAGATTTCAGAAAGCACCCTCGCGTTGGAAAGATAAAATTCCGTCACCCACGCGTTCATCCCCCTAAAGATCTGCGTCACCGCCGAGCATTTCCTTTGATGCCCCGCAAATCATGCTCACACAACGCAGCAAGCAAAAAACTGAGTATTTCTGTCTCCCATAATTTCCTGTCTCCCATAATTTCCCATCTCACAGCCCGGCTTCATCTTCTGTCTCCGCCAGCGCGACAACAAGCGCCCCACCGAAGTCAACCCGCTCGCGCCCTACTATCTGGTTTACGTGCTAGATGACGGAAACGTCCGCCTCACCTTCATGCAGCCGAAGCAGGCCCTCGACCTGTTCCGCTGCCTCGCCGCCAATCACGCCAGTGCCTTCACCGACCTCTGCGACTCCTTCGACGCCCGCAACGCCAATGGCTCCGACATGAGCCACGAATCCCGCCTGCTCGATTCCGCCATGGAATCCATCAAACGCACCTTCGCCCGCCGCGCCACCACCTCGCTTCTCTCGGGGCGCGACGGTCTGCTGCCCCTCGCCTCCGAAACCCCCACATCCTCCGACGACATGGAACTCGTCACATGGCTCGTCGTGCTGGATCAAAAATTCTGAAATTTTTCATGAATACGGTTTTTATTGTTCACCTGCGGCAAACGTTTGTTCACAAATAGCAAACGATGAGCACGCTCTCCGATCTCTTTCCCAGAACCCGGGCGGAAATTTTCCGCCTGCTCTTCGAGACTGGAGATCAGGAAATCCATCTGCGCGATCTCGCCCGCCTCGCCCGCCTCAGTCCGGCCGCACTCCAGAAGGAACTCACCTCCCTTGCCACCAAGGAATTCGTCCTCACCCGCCGCGACGGAAACCGCCTCTATTACCGCGCCAACATCGCCCACCCCCTCTATCCGGAACTTCGCAGCATCGTCCTCAAGACCTCAGGTATCGCCGCCGAACTGGGCCGCGCACTCGCCTCCGTCGAGGAAATCGACCTCGCACTGATCTTCGGTTCGGTCGCCGCTGACACCGCTACCGGACAAAGCGACGTGGACCTCCTTGTTATCGGAAACACCGGCCTTCGGAAAATCACCCCCGCACTTCGCGGCGTGGCGGAAAAACTCGGCAGAGAAATCAATCCTATCTGCTTCACCCCGTCCGAATGGCGGGAAAAGCGCGGAAAAGGCGATGCCTTCGCCGTCCGCGTTTCTACCGAGCCGAAACTTTGGCTGAAAGGAGGTCCCGATGCGCTTGCAGCAATGGAAGTCTAACGGTTGGCTCCAAGCCCACCAAACCACCCCCGCCCAAATCGCGGACCTCCTCGCCATCGTGGATCGCGATCTGGAGGACTCCATGCGCGAACTTTCGCCGGACTGGCAGTTCGGCATAGCCTACAATGCCTCGCTCAAGCTCTGCACCATCCTCCTCTACGCCAGCGGCTACCGCCCGGAGAAGAATCTCGCCCACTATCGCACCCTCGCCGCCCTCCCGATCATCCTCGGCACCACCCGCAAGGACGATGCCGATTACCTCGATACCTGCCGCTCCAAACGCAACACCGCCGAATACGATACCGCTGGCACTGTCAGCCAATCGGAAGCGAACGAACTCCGCGCCTTCACCCACGAACTCAAAATCGACGTCATCGCCTGGCTTAAAGCTAACCATCCAACACTGATCACTGCTAACTGATCACTCCGCACTTCTCCATTTCCGCTTCTACCACTCCAATGAACCAATTTGAATCCCAGCACACCGAATGGAAGGAGTCGTGGCGCGACGACCTTCTTCGCTGGGTTTCCGGATTCGCCAATGCCGAAGGCGGGCGCTTGGAAATCGGACGCAACGACAAGTATGCCGTCTATGAAGACCGCTTGAAAATTTGGAACCCTGCCGTCCTGCCGGAAGGATGGACATTGGAAAACCTATTGGCGGATCATGCCTCCACTCCCTACAACCCGGCCTTGGCAACCGCCTTCTTCCGCGCCGGCGAAATCGAAACCTGGGGGCGCGGCATCCAGCGCATCTTCGAAGCCTGTGAGAATGCCGGAACCCCCGCGCCCATCATTGATTACAAGCCAAACGACCTGTGGCTCGAATTCCCATATTCTCCAGAATACCTCAAGACTATCGCCACCCCCGAAACGTCACCGAAGCCAGGGGCCCAGTCAGAACAGATTCTCAACTTGCTGGAGAGCGAGCCTCTATCTGCCAATAAGTTGGCAAATCGCCTGAGACTTAAATCCAAAACCGGTGCGTTCAAGCGCTCCATCAAAGAACTCGTCGATGGCGGCCTCGTCGAATACACCATTCCCGACAAACCTAACAGTCGCCTTCAAAAATACCGCCTCACGAAGAAAGGCCGCTCCCTTCTCGACTGATCACTGATCGTTTCTAACTCTTTATCATTACAGCATCCTTGTCCCGGCATAGCGTAGCGACGCCGGATCAGCTTTTCAGAATTTCAGCTGCTACCGTTCCAATGCCCGTAAACTACGAGAGACCGAAATAAACAAATTTCACTTGCACACTTCGGCAGG
>JBILPN010000375.1:0-4270 GCA_044373865.1 Luteolibacter sp.
GCAATCCGAGCGAGGTGATTTTCACGCTGCCTATCGGTGCTGCGAAGAAATTTGCACGACTTCATGTGACCGTGGCTCCTTGACCGATGTTCTGCGATTGATTCGTGGTTAGTGGAGTTGCGTCTGTGGTAGGATCAGATGATGTTTCCTTGGATTTCCCCTAGGCATTCGCGAAGGGAAATCCAAGGGGCTGTAAATATCATCCCTTGGGACTATTGCGCGTTATTGTCGGTTGGATATCCTCAATCGTTGTTTTGTATGCCCTTGCTTTCGTATTTTCGACTTATGAAACCCAATTTTTTACACCGTCTTATCAGCTTTAGTTTCTTGTTTGTTCCGATGCTTGCCACCGCGGCCACCTTCACCTGGGATGGTGGTAGTGCCGTGGATGCGAATTCAGGGACTGCGGAGAACTGGGTTGGCGACTCTCCGCTGACTTCGAATCCAGATGTGATTTTCGGCCTAGCAGGCATCAGTGGGACGAGCGTCACTTGGAACTCTGGGAATCTTTTCAGCATGAGTTTTACGTCCGACGCGTCGGCCTATAGCATGGCGAATGCCAGCGGTTTCCAGTTTGTAAAGAGCGGGGTGGAATCGATCGCGAATAACAGTCTTCAAACTCAGAGTTTCAATTCGAACGTCAGAGTATTCTACAACGGTTCGAAGACCTTTAATGCGAACACGGCGAACCTCACTCTTAGTTCGGTGACTTTCCGAGCTGACGGGATGGTAACGGGACAGATCAATGGCTTGATTCTAAGTGGAGCGAATGATGGGAATATCAGTGGGGTTGTCGATACGGCCGGGACCTTTAGCAATCTCGCAACTGGACTCCGCAATTCTTTGACTAAAACTGGAACTGGAACTTGGGTGCTTGCGGGTGCCAATACCTATGGTGGATTGACGCAGGTGCAAAACGGTACCTTGACCTTGTCTGGCAACCGGACTGTGGCGATGGCTGGTGGGATCACCTTGGGCGGGGGTGGGGCGGTCTCACAAACGTTGAACCTTCAGAACGGAAATTTTAGTCTTGGTTCTTCCTTCACCATTGGAAACGGTGGAAGCAACGCTTTGGTGAATCACAGTGCCGGGACGATTTCCTCAGTGGGAGGTAGTGGAATTCTTCTGGGGAATGGCAATGGCACCGCGTCCTATCAGCTCAGCGCCGGTGCGTTGACCGGAAGTATGATCATGGGAGTGAATTTGGCCACCAGTGGAACCAATGTGAATAGCTTCAATTTAAGTGGTACCGGATCGTTCACTTCCAGCAATTTGCAAATTGGGCGATTGGGTGCGACGGGGTCCTTCAATACGGACAATCGCTTTAGTCAAACCGGTGGCACGGCGACGATCACCACGCTTGGTCTCGGAGGGAGCACGGCGGATTCAGCTTCTGCTTCTCCGATCTCGGCAACGCTGAATCTAACGAGTGGAGTGTTTTCAGCGACGACCTTTGCTTCTCTTTCGGCAGGTGGTGCAAACACTTCGGTGATCACCATTGGTGGGACAGCGAACGTGACACTTGGAGCGTTCCCCACCTTGCGCGGAGCCTTGTCAACGGCAACGGTTCACTTTGACGGCGGCACTCTCAGGCCTGCTGCTGCTAGCACGGCATATATGGGGGGATTGACAAATGCTTTTTTGACTGCGAACGGAGCGAAATTTGATGTTGCAAGCGGAAGTGACATCACAATCAGCCAGGTTCTGGAAGATGCGGACTCTCAGAATGGCACATTCACCAAGTTAGGAGCGGGTGTATTGACACTCACTGGAGCCAATCTCTACTCCGGAACGACCACCATTACGGGAGGCACCCTTCGCATTGGCGCGGGAGGTGTGTTAGGTGGCGGAGCAGTGATTAACAATTCGACGCTTGAGTTCAATCGCGCGGATGCCCTGGTTGTTGGCAACGCGATTTCGGGGACGGGCACGATTTATCAAAAAGGCAGCGGCACCACAACTCTTGATCCGGGTGCGGTGAGCAATACCGTGCGTGCCCTTTCGGCGGATGGCGGGAAACTGGTATTGAAATCAGGGACCTTCACGACGAGCGGGACCGACCCGTTTAACTCAGCTTATACCGTTGGAGCGGGTGCCCGCGGTGGAGTGCTGACCATTGATGGTGCGACACTTCAAGTTGGAGGTGGACGCTCCCTCAAAGTGGGTGCCGCTGCGAATGGCAACCTTGAAATCATCAGTGGCACCGTGACGGCCAGTGATTTGGTTCTTGGTCACAATGGAACTTCGGTTGGAACACAGAGCGGCGGTTCGGTCACGGTAAGTAATCTCTATCATCAAGATGGTGGGGCTGGCAGCAGCTATACATTATCAGGGGGAGATCTTACCGTGAAGCGTGTTTTCAACAACACGGCATCGACCCATGATTTCACCTTGAATCTCAACGGAGGCAATTTGTTCGCTGCGGCTGAAACCGCCAATCTTATTGACAATGGTGGACGTGGCGGTTCGGAGATCACCGTTCGTCTGGGAAGTGGGAACACGGTGATTGATACCAGCCTTTCGAGTGCCACCATTCCAATTGGAATGGAAAACATGCCATCTGTTGATGGAGCCTTTACCAAGGCTGGGAGCAACACCCTAACTCTCGGTGGAAACAGCACCTACACGGGCGGCACCACGGTGTCTGCTGGTGGCCTGTTGGTGACTGGTTCTCTTGGTGAATCGGCCGTCTCGGTTGGGGCGGGTGCTCGTTTCGGAGGAACAGGCAGTGTCGGTGGCAGTGTTCATTTTGATTCGCTGGCGAGTTTGGAAATCGTGGATCTTTTCGATCCTTTGCTGATTGCCGGCAATGTAAGCTTTGGCAGTGGCTTTGGATTCGGAAATTTAATTGGATTTGATGTGGAGACGGTAGCGCCGGGAACCTACACTCTTCTAGCAGGTTCGAACTTCAATTTAGGTGGACTCAATCATGTGGATTTAGCCAACGCATTTACGCGTGCGGATGGGAAGCAGGCTTATTTTCAGAATGGTAGCCTTCAGGTGGTTGTCATTCCTGAGCCTTCAAGTTTTCTCCTTGGAATTGTTTCAGTGTTGGGGCTGATGCGGCGCCAGCGCAGTCACGGTGGTGCGTGATCGGGGGACGTGTCGCCGGGTGTTTTTCATGGCGTTGCTTGAGTCCGCGAGGGCATCCATTTGCAGCGCCGTGCTGACTAAGAGCTTGATTTTCCCACGTAAGTTCTCCGCGGTTCGAGGCACAAGGGGATTGGCGGACTCTTTGAGTTTCCGGTTTCTCGGGGGATTGTGTTTTACAAGTTTGGTCAAAAAGTCGTCTTTTTCGGTTGTCGGACCGCGTGTTGCGGTTCATCAATTTTGTTGATGAGAACGATCCTGTCACGTTTGTATTTTTTAGTGTTTCCGCTTTGTGCTGTTTCAGCACAGGCGAAACCACTCAACATCCTTGTTCTATATGCCGACGACTGGCGGCACGACACACTCGGATGCGCGGGAAATCCTGTTGTGCGGACTCCGAATCTTGATCGCTTGGCGAGCGAGGGACTCCGCTTCACTCACGCGTGTGTCACCACCTCGGTCTGTGGCGTGAGTCGCGCGTCGCTGTTCACTGGCCAATGGATGTCCCGACATGGGAATACCGGTTTTGGAAAATTTAAGACGCCATGGAAAGAAACCTACCCAGGCCTGTTGAGAGACAAGGGGTATTTCGTGGGGCACATTGGGAAGTGGCACAATGGAAAGTTTCCTGAGAATGAATTCGATTTTGGGCGTTCCTACAGCGGGACACACTGGATTGAGGAGTCTGACGGAAAAAGAATTCATGTCACTCAGAAGAACGAGAATGATGCTCTGGAGTTCTTAAAAACGCGGCCGGTCGATCAACCGTTCTGTTTAACCCTCGCCTTTTTCGCGACTCATGCAGAGGACGAGAATCCACTTCAGTATTTGCCGCAGCCAGAGAGCATGGAGTTATACAAGGATGTTGAGGTTCCGGTTCCGCTCAATGCCACGGATGAGTCGTTTCGCCGACTCCCTGATTTTATTGCCAATGATAAAAATGAGGGACGCAAGCGCTGGACTTGGCGCTTTGACACGGAGGAAAAATATCAAACGATGATGAAAAACTACTACCGGCTCGCAACCGAGTTGGATCACACGTGTGGGCGTATTTTATCAGAGCTTGAGCAGCAAGGGTTGTTGGAGAATACCTTGATTGTTTTTGCCGGTGACAATGGTTATTTCCATGGTGAACATGGTTTGGCCGATAAGTGGTATCCTTACGAAGAGAGTATTCGTG
>JBILPN010000376.1:0-4247 GCA_044373865.1 Luteolibacter sp.
ACAAGGGCTCGATCTCCTCGGTATCAAGGTTCCGGAGCGCATGTGATGGGAAGATCTGACAATCTCCCCCCCTTTCTTGGGAAGATCCTTGCCCTCCACCCCGTTCCGCATTCATACCTTAAGTCTCTTCCCCTTCCCTTCTTTCGATCATGCCTCCCTTTTACGTTATCGGCCACAAGAACCCCGACACTGACGCAATCTGCTCGGCCATCGGCTACGCTGCCCTGCTCCGCGCCGTCGGCGAGGAACCCAACGCGATCGCCGCACGCTGCGGAGAAATTTCACAACGCACGAAATGGGTCTTGGAACGCGCGAATCTTGACGCCCCCACCATGCTCACTGACGTGCGTGTGAACTCGGGCATGATCTGTCACCGCAAGGTCATCAAGGTCAGTCTCTCAGACACCTTCCTCACCGCCTACCAACGCATGCTCGCCGCCGAGATCCGCTGCGTCCCTGTCGAGGATGACGAGGGCAATCTCTGCGGAATCCTTCGCTATTTTGATCTTCTCAAACTCCTGCTCCCCGCGGACACCGAGGGCCTAAGCGTCCGCACCATTCACGTCTCATTGGCAAAACTGGCCGACACACTGCAAGCGGAAAGCCTCGGCGCTCAAATCCCAGCACCTGACTGCGAGGAGGACGTCATTCTCCTCGTCGGCGCCTCATCGCAAATCACGGTGGACAAGCGTCTCAAGCAGGCGATCGCAGATGGCAACGTTGGAAAATTTCTCGTCATCTGCGGCGACCGTCCCATCGTCCAACGCTACGCCATCGACAACGGTGCGCGCGCACTCCTCGTCACCGGCGGGAATCCGGTCCCTGCGGACATCGTCACCTACGCCGTCCGCAAGGGCGTGGTCATTCTCCGCTGCCACCAAGACACCGCCAGCGCCTCCACACTCATCCGCTGCTCGCGAACGGTCCGCCACGTCATGGAAAAAAAATTCCTGACCGTCGGAGCCAGCGAACCCATTTCAAGACTCCGCAAACATCTCGCAACGGTCGATCAAGACCTCTTCCCTGTCGTCGATCACACGGGCGGGAAAATGGTCGGCGTCATCGCGAAGTCAGATCTAGTGGACCCTCCTCGCATCCGCCTTGCCCTCGTCGATCACAACGAATACGCCCAAGCCGTCAATGGCATCGAGGAGGCGGAAATCACCGAGGTCATCGACCACCACCGGCTCGCTGGCGACTTGGTCTCGCGCGAGCCGATTCGCTACCTCAATGAACCGGTCGGCTCGACTTGCACGCTCGTCGGACGCAAATTTTTCCACCGTGGCTTGATGCCCTCGCCCAGCGTCGCCATGTGCCTCTGCGCCGGAATCGTCTCAGACACGCTGTGCCTGACATCTCCCACCACCACGCTGCTCGACCGCGAAATGCTCACTTGGCTCAGCGGCGTCGCTGGCGTGGACCCCAAGAAATTTACGGACGAGTTCTTCGGCATCGGCTCACTGATCGCCAATGGCACCCCGGACGAAATCCTCAATGCGGACCGCAAGGACTTCACGGAGCAGGGCCTATCCGTCAGCATCTCACAAGTCGAGGAGCGCGATCTCCATGGCTTCGCCGCACGCCGCGACGAACTCCAAAAAGCACTCTCGGAACTCCGCGCGGACTTAAAATCGGACCTTGCCGTGCTCGCCGTCACCGACGTCGCGCTTCACCACAGCATGATCCTCGCGATCGGCAAGGAGGCCGTGCTCGCCAAGCTTCCCTTCGAGCGCCGGGATGAAAATCTTTTCCACGCTCCCGGTGTCGTGAGCCGGAAACGTCAGATTTTCCCTGCGGTCTGCGAGGCGATCCAACTCTCACGCTAGCCGCTACCCCGCAGCGAATGCATGCGAGCTAGAAGAGCGCGCTTGCCAAGTGAATGAAGATTCAAAACTCCATTCACCGGTCGCAGCCGATCAATCTCAATCCGCTGTTTTCCACGGCAAGCCCTCGCGGGACTCACCCGCACCCCAAGCTTTGGCACGAAGCGTCGGCCGCTTCTTGGATGCTGGAAAACTCGAAGCCACAGCCTCTCTCAACAGGCCACTCAATTCTTTGACCTTTGCCGCCAGCGCCGCCTCGCCTGATAGATTAACCAACTCCTTTGAGTCCGTTTCATGGTTATAAAGTTCGCGTCCTTTGCGCCCCTCGTCCCACTCGGTATAGCGCCACTGCGGGGTCCGTATGCTGTAGCCAGAAAAGTCACCGCGCGTGACGTGCGTCAGAGCCCATCCGCGCCCAAGCCACTCGGGATCACGCAGCGCGGGAACAAGGCTCTGCCCCTGCAGGTTTTCCGGCCCGCGGATTCCTGAAATCTCCATCAAGGTTGGATAGAGATCAACATGCGACACCGGGGTCTTGACCACGCTCCCCCGGGCAGCACCGGGGACCACAAGGATCAAAGGCACCCGCGCGCTTTCTTCAAACAAACTCCGCTTCTGCCACAAGCCGTGCTCTCCCAGGTGGTATCCATGGTCGCTGGTGAAAACAATCGTTGTGTCATCCGCCAAACCCAAGCGGTCCAGCGCATCCACCACCCGGCCCACTTGGGCGTCCATGAAGCTCACGCTCGCATGATAGGCATGCACCGCCTGCCGCCGCAGCTCATCATCCATCGCATCCTCTTCTTTCTTCCGCAGGCCAGCAACCGCTGCCGCTGGAATGTCGGCCATATCCTCCTCAATCCCGCGCACCACTGGCATCTCATCCTCGGAAAATTGATCGAAATATGGCTTCTTCGGCGCAACAAATGGCGTGTGCGGACGGAAAAATCCCACGGCTAGAAAAAACGGCCGCTCACGCTCTTTCGCACAGCGCTCCAAGACCCACTCGGCATCGGCGGCTAACATCGCATCGGTGTGAAAACGGTCGCTTTGTGGCGAGGCATACCAACTCAGAGTCGCACCAAATTGACCCGGCTTGAGCGAAAAAATCGATGGCTCTTCCTGCAAGCGATCCACTCCCGCCGGATTTATTTCCAGCTCCCACGACGCTGGATCATCGTGCCCATCCGTGCCGATCGCCAACGGCACGGCATAGTGATAGAGCTTACCAATCCGCCCCGCAAACCAACCTTGCCGCCTAAATGCCTGCGGCAAGCTCAAGTGCCCGGGAATGCTCTGACGGAAGATTTGCGCATTTTCCAATATCCCCGTGCTGTTTGGATAGAGCCCGGTGAGTAAGGAATTCCGACTTGGCCCACACAAGGGAAACCCACAATACGCACGCTCAAACAAAACTCCCCGCGCCGCCAAACGATCCAAATTCGGCGTCTTGGCAAGCGGATCTACGTAACAACCTAAAAACTGATTCAAGTCATCAGCAATCAAAAACAATACATTTTTGCGGCGCTCGGCCGCTTGAACCCAGGATGTGAAGAGCAGCACCCCGCCCAGCAAGGGAAACGCACACTGGACAGAAAATTTGCAAAGTCGAATCAGTTGGGTTTTCATAAAGCAATCGGCAAAACGGGGCAACCCCGGCAGTTCTTTCATCCATTGATCCACTCAACGCGAAGCCTCACAAAACGACGTAACCCGCCCGGCCGACGATCCACAAGTTTCAAGTGCTCTGCCCCCCCTTCGAGAACACTCGTCACTTCGATTCCTGGGAGAACATCGCCAAAGTCCGCGCCGCCGCTGGAGCTTGCCACAAGCTGCCAAACTCCATCCAAATCACCCGCAACCTCGACGCTCATCCGCAAATCCGTCAGTCCGATGGCTCTGACAAAACTGAACTCAAAATCACCGCCCAATCGCCGCGCCAATGGCAGAATGCTGACATCCGCTTGGGTCGGATTTCCTCGCAATGCATATTCTAACATATTAACCACCCCGTCGGCATCGGGGTCGGCAAGAGGATCTGCAAGCGCGGGGTCCTGCCACAAGCTTCCTAAGGTTTCCTGCAGCCAGTTCTTCCACGGCGGATCTTCCCGAACCGTTAGTAGGAATGACACGCGAGTTTCCGCCACACCATCGAATGCGCGAATCTCAATCCGCGCCGTTCCACTTTGATTGGCAGCAGGTCTCACTCTCAAGGTTCTCGATCCACCACTCCCCGCCAAACTCAGGTTCTGATCTGGAACCAAGGTCTGATTCAAGGAAACCACGGATAGCACCAGATCATCTGCATCACTCTCAGCATCACTGAGCGCAATTTCAAGCAGCTCCGTCTCCGTATCTTCGTCGATCACTTGGTCTGGAATCGGACCAAGCTGTGGAGCGGAATTCGCAGACTTCAACGCATAG
>JBILPN010000377.1:0-4236 GCA_044373865.1 Luteolibacter sp.
CGAGCTGGCATTCTGAACCGGGATTCGGCGGGTCGGTCCGGGGAGGTTAGCGGTGATGTTTCGTGCGGTGCCCAGGGAGGTGGAGGTCGGGGAGACTTCAATGACCGCCTTGCTCCTCATGGCGTAGGAGGTGTTGAGAAGGAAGGTTTGGGTGGTGCCCGCGCCGCGGAGGACGATGTTGGAGGTGGAGATACGCAGGCATTGGTTGCCTTGTGGAGAAACGCGGAATTCGCCGGCGGGAAGGAAAACAACGCCGCCACCGGCGGCAGCGGCGGCATTGATGGCGTTTTGGATGGCGGTGGTGCTGTTGGTGGTGCCGGTGGGGTCCGCGCCGTATTGGGTGACGTCGAAGATCGGGCCGGTGATGGTGGGGAGCATCACTTCGCCGCGCCTGTAACCGGCATAGGAAAAATCCTGGATCACCTTCGCGGTGGCGAAGGAGACCGCCGCACTTGGCGGCTGCCAGTTGGCTGGATAGAGGGTGCTGCGCCAAGCGGTCTGCCCATGCGCGACGGCGACCACCACCCACAGCAATGCGAGGATGGGAAGCAGTTTTCCTAGTTGAGTTAGGTTTTTGATGGGTTGGTATAGGAGATGGAGCTTGTGACTTTCCAAATGGGAAAAGTCATTGCGTGTCCGAATTCTGTCGTTGCTTTAGGGAGGCGCCTCCCGGGCAAAACAAACATTCAGCGGCGGCGGCGGAGCAGGGCAAGCAAGCCAAGACCGCCGAGCAAGGCTCCGCTTGGCTCGGGGATGATAACGACATTCAAGCTGCCCGACTCGAAGTAGCCCTTCTTGCCGTTGCCAAAATCATAGGCACTGCCCGCATCGAGGTAGGCGGTATCGCCCCAATTGATCGAAAACTCGCCATCCATGAGTTCATAGGTTCCAGCCTCGGCATCGGCCCAGTTCCAGCCGACGAGATCCTGGAAGGTCAGGTTGCCCAGAGTGAGGCTTCCGCCGGTGAGACTCAGGATGCCCGCGCTGTTGGAGCCGAGCGTCGCGCCCGTGAGGTCGAGGCTGCCTCCGGCGGCAAGGGTCAGGCCCTTGCCCAGCGTGCCGTTGCCGCCAATGGTGGCATTGTCCTCCACGGTGGCGGCGCTGTTGGAAAGTGAGCCGGTGAGGTAAAGCGTGCCCGCGCTGACCGTTGTGTTGCCGTTGTAGGAGTTGCCACCGGTGAGGGTGAGAGTGCCGGCCCCGGCCTTGGTGAGCCCGCCAGCGCCGGAAATTCCGACGTTGATCGCGGTGGAGAAGTTGTTGGTGTCGATGATGCCGCCGCCGGTGTCGGTGGTCACGTTGAAGGGAGTGCTTCCCTCGATGATGAGCGACGCGATGTTGGTGGAGAGCTTCAGGGTGCCGCCGCTGGATAAACTCAGGTTGCTGGTGCCCGTGCCGGTGCCTGCGAGGGCGTTGCTGAAGCCACGACTGGTGGTGAAGGTGCCGCCGCTGAGGTTCAGGGTTGCGCTGCCATTTCCAGTCGAGGTGGCCTTGGCCAGGTTGATATTATTCCCGCCTGCATAGGTAAAGCTGGCCCCGCCGTTCACGGTCATTACCGCACTGGTTGCTGAGGACTGTGACTGGAGGTTGATAAAGCCGCCGTTCTGTGTCCAATTCGCACCCGAGTCGAGAGTGAGGGTGCTGTTCCCTCGGATGTTCAGGTTACCCGTGGCGGCGGTGGTGACCGTGCCCGCCACGTTCAATGCTTTGGCAGCACCGCCATTGAGCAAGGTCATGTCTTTCCCGGCGGCAACCCCGATGGTCGATTCGCTTAGGAAGTTGACGGTGGATGCGGCCAAGGTGCCGATGGTCCAGCCGCCATTGGCGGCAGATTGGTTGCCATTGACGTTTACGGTCAGGGATTTGTCGGTGCCGGTAGCGGCGACGGTGGTGCCGCCGGAGTAGCTGTTGGTGCCGATGAGGGCGACGACGCGGGTCGCATTGGTATTCGTGCCCGCGCCGATGATCTCGACCGCGCCGGTGCCGGAGACGGCTTTGTTGACGGTGATGGTGTTAGTGATGGTGTTAGTGTTGGTCGGAGCGACCAGGAGCTTGAGCGTGTTGGAATTGAGAGAAATGCCGGAGACTCCGCCGAGGGTGAAGTTGGTGTTGGTGTCGTTCGAAGTCGTCACGGAAACGGTGAGTGAGTCGTTGAGAGTGATCGCACCATTGTAGCCCGGGGTGCCGACATTGCCGACGGTCAGGGTCTTGATGCCGCTTGAACCCGAGGCGACGGTCAAGGCATTGGTTGGAACTACCGAACTGGATACGCTGAAGGTGGCGGCGGCTGTGCCGCCTGTGTCACCCAAGGTGATCGAACCGCTGCCCGCGGCGGCGGCGCTGCCGGCGATGCGCAGTTCGCCCTCGCGGACTGTCAGCCCGCCACTGAACGTTTTCGCTCCCTCGAGGACCCACAGGCCGGTCCCGGTTTTTTCGACCGCCAGAGTTCCGCCGCCGCCGCCATTCGCGATGTCGCCGGTGATTTTATTTTGGCGAGTCCCTGTAGTGGACACGGTGGTTCCGCCGAGCGTGAGAGTGCTGGCCCCCTCGGTGGCGGCTCCCGTGATGCCGCCACTGACGACGAGTCCTCGCTCTACGTTGGTCGATAAGCCGAGGATGGAAAGCGTGCCCGAAGTGGCCGCAGCGGCGTTGGCGAGGGTGATCGGGCTGCTGATGGTGTCGGCGTTGTGGGTGGCACCGGCACCGGAAGTTTTGATGGTGCCGCCGCTGCTGAGAACCAGCGAGCCGCCTGAAAGCGTGTATTGAAAGCTGTTTGCGTTGAAATCGATAACCGCGATGTTGCGGTTGTTGTCCACCGTGACGATCCGGGCGGCGTTGATGACGCTGCCGAAGGTGGCGGTGTCAGTGTTGGTCGTGCCGCTGGTGGCGCCGGGAGCGGCGGTAGGATTCCAACTGCTGCCAGTCGTCCAGTTGCCGGCGGCGTTTACACTCCAAACCGCATTCGCGGCATGGGCGGAGGATGCGGCAAGTAGGACGACGCTTGGCAGGAAGAGTTGGCTGAGAATAAGTTTCGACTTCATGGGTTTATCAGATGGGTTTATCGGATGGGTTTTTTGACAGTACGATTGAATCGGAGCACCTCGCACAATCGAACCCTATGACTTTGGAGATTCGTCAATGACCCGTCAACTGGGCAAAACTGCCCATGGTCCGGCGGGTTGGCGGCGAACGCATCGAAGCCCGCGTCTTCATCCGCTTGCTCGCCTAGTGCCTGCGCTTCACGGCGACTTTATCACCTTGAGACGGGCGAATTTCCTGAGCGGGGAGTTCGGGGTGAAGGTGTAACTGATGTCCGGGTCGGCTTGGGCGGGGCCGTGCGTTACTGCGGGCGACCATGAGTCGGGCTCAAGGGTTTCGGATGTCTCGATGATATAGCTTAGATCTCCGCCGTAGGGTGCTCCACGCTTGGTGAAAGTGAGGGTGTTGCCGGAGAACACGCCTCGTTCACCACCGTTGGTGAGGGCGTATTCGACGAGGTTTTTAACACCGTCGTTGTCATCGTCGCCGTTAGGGCCGCCGATCACGGGAGGAAATTGGCTGGCAGCCCAGGACGCGTAGTTGTCAGCAGCGCCCACTTGCAAGATTCCGTTGCCGAGGAAATCAGCGCTCTTGTTGGTGGCCGTGGAGATCAGTGAGCCATAGGTTCCGTTAGGCATTGCGAGGCCATTCAGAAACAAGGCTGCCACCGTGTCCGTGCCGGCGAAGTCGAGGTGAAGGATCGCGCCAGGGTTGATGCGGACCGTCGAGGCATCATGGAGCCGCGCGTTTCCGGTGAGCATCAGCGTTCCCGTCGTCACGCGGGTTTCCCCACTGTAGGAGTTGTTGCCGCTCAAACGGACACTGAAGCCCCCGCTGTTAGCCGCTCCACTCACCGTGATGCCGCCGCTGCCCAACTGGATCGGACCGCTGACAGTGATGCCGGGTTGGTTGGCTGCCAGTGTCGTGAGTGTTAGGCTGCGATCCGTGCCGGTGATGGAGCCACTGATGGTGGCGGTGTTGAAGTTATGGGAGATGGTGGCGTCGGCAGCGAGGGTGATCGCACCAGTGGCGGTGGCGTTGCGCCAGAGATGCAGGGCACCCAAGCCGCCGCTTCCCGCGCCGCTGAGGGTGATATTGTTGTCGAGGTTTTCGGTTTGGAAACTCTGACTGAAGTTAAAGGAGGCACCGGAGGCCACCGTGATGTTGCCGTTCATGTTGGCGAATGACTGGATGCTGGGG
>JBILPN010000378.1:0-4235 GCA_044373865.1 Luteolibacter sp.
GTGATGGGTCCGTCGGAAAACGCTCCTCGCCAGTCTCGTTTGATAGACCAAGCCCCTCGCCCGCTGAAAAAATCGCAGCGGGTTGTCCGCCCGCGCGCAACACACTCACCCGCCCACCGATGACATGAAGCGCCACATAGCCATTGGCAGTGGCCTCGACGCCAAACTCGCCACCGCGGTCCACGACGGTGAATTGCGGCGTGGTCACTTTCAATTTGCGAGACGAGTCTCCGCTGTGGAATCGTCCACGCCCTTCTGACAGATTCACTTCGCTCGAAGCCTCAAACCGCATCACCGCGGGACCATCCAGCAGCGCTGTCGCGACATCTCCCAAACTCACTTCCGCCTGCCCTTGCTGAAGACGCAGCGTGCTGCCAACGACCAAGCGCTGTGGATCGGTGGATGGCCCATCGACGGACCATACGGCATCAAGCGAAAATTTCATCCCACCCACGCCAGCGGTTTGTGGCACCGGAGTGAGATGGTTTTGAACCCAATAAGCTGCTAGGACAACTCCCAGCGCCGCGAGAACGCACCAGACGATTTTCACGCCAGCAAATTTCCTAGGAAGCACCGCGACCTCGCCGGCAGACGTTTGATGTTCCAACTCCTCGCAGAGGCTGTGGTGCAGCAAGGCATACTCACCATAGAGCTTTAGCATCGCTGGCTCGCGACGCAAGCGCCCCTGAAAATCATGGAATTCCTCAGCGCTGACCGCCCCTTCCAAAACTTGCTGCACCAAATGATGATCCGCCTTTTTCATCCCGGGTTCCGCGAGGCCTCTTGCAGTTGGCGCTCAATGCAGCGCTTCAGCCCCGCACGCAAATTGAATAAAACCGCCTTGAGCGTGCCCGCACTGCGGTGGGTGGTATCTGCATACGCTTGCAGCGAATAAGCCGTGGCATAGCGGTGATGCAACAACTCGCGGTCTTGCGGCCTGAGCTTTTGCAAACAATGCCGGAGCGCAAGGTGGCGGTCTTCCAAATCATCTGGCTCAACCTCAAACTCAGGCGACATCCGCTCAATCAAATCATCATCAAAAATCAACCACCCATTGGAAACCAAGCGACGCCTGTGATTGAGGATGTGATAACGAATCGTCTGAAACGCCCATGCTTTAAAATTGGTCCCCAATTCGTATGATCCACGTTTTTGCCATAGAGTGATATTGACTTCCTGCAACAAATCCCGCGCGCCGGACCCTCCAGGTGCCAGCGAGCGGGTGTAGGCGAGCATCGCCGACTGATGAAAGGTCAGCTCGCGCACGAACTCTTCCGAGTCCCCGTTTTCCGATGGATTCTCACTCATGCCTTTCCATACCTAGCCAATGTCCGATCTCTGGCAAGCGGTTTAAAATTTCCACCCATTCCATCACTCTTTAAAAACCGGAAATCCTGCCGCCGGCCGCAATTTAACCGGCGGCTCAATGACCCACGACTCACCCGCCCCAACTTGATAGGGACCATAGGCGATCGGAATCACGGTCAGCAACAAGGCGGGCTCCTCATCGTGCTCAATGCGGTCGATATGCACCACCGCCGCGCAATTTGGACTCTTCCGCACTCCGAGAATGTCGCCAGGCTTGAAGCGATCCGCGATCCCGGACTGCGCAGTCGGGAAGATATACTCGATGAAAACCGGATAGGGCAAAGCCTGCGTGAAATCGTCAGGCTTGACCATCGCTTGCGCCCGCAGCGCGATTCCCGGGTCGAGAAAATCCTCGGCTCCAAGCTCACGGACGTCCCGCACCTGATAGTCGCCCTCCACGTAGGTCAGCAGCAAAGGCCGCTCGAAATTCATCAAATAGTTCCGCATCAGCAAGCCATTCGCCCGCACCCGTTGCTCCTCTGTGTAACCGAAATAGCGGCGGTAAAGTTCCTTCGGCGCGAGGGACGCGCCATTGGGAACATCCAGCACCGTGTAGCGCTTGAGAACGGGCAAACGACCGATTTTCCCGAGAATGTCGTAATTGCGCGGCAACTCCGGATTTCCGAAAACGTGCAGGCAGACCGCCCAGCTGATGACGGCAAAACAAAGCGCGAGCGCGTTGGCCAACAACCACCAAAAGTAGGCGGGCCGACTTGGCGGTGGTTCTTCAAGATGGCTGGGCACGGTCGCCGGGGAAAATTGGGTTTAAGGCGTGCCACATGCTTCCCCGTCTGCCAACGCAGTCGCTCCGGACGGCTCATCCACCGTCTCAAACGATGTCCCACACCCGCACGAACGCGCGGCTTTTGGATTGTGAATCTTAAAACCCGCGTCCGTCAGATCATCGCAATAGTCGATTTCACAGCCGCGCAACCGGTCAAAACTGTCTGCGGCCACGATCACGCGCGCCGCACCCGAGTCCAAAATCTCGTCGCCCGGCTCCGGATCCGACACCTTCATCTCGTATTGCCAACCCGCACAACCACCGCGGCGGACGGCCAATCGCAAGCCAGAATCCGGGGATTTTGCCTTCGTCGCCAACAAATTTCCAAGTTCTTCAATCGCTCTGGGAGTAAGTGTGATCATGTCTCGGCCACAAGCCTACGCGGATCCCTCGCAATTGGAAACTGGAAATCCACCGAAGCTCGTGGAAGCCGCCAAACTGACAAAATCACCCGAGTCCCCACCCTGCCGCTTGCGCCACCGCCACGCACATGCTACCCATCACCTGATAAATGGAATTTGCCAAACATCAATAAAGGTCTTGACGTCTCTCCACTCCACCTTTTCATTCCGCCCCGCCGTGATTTTTCACTGTGCCCCTAGAATAGGTGGGGTGTATCCTTATTTATTATCCAAGCGCTTTCCTACTCCATGTCTTCCTCCAAACCTTCTCCGAAGAAACCTGTGGTGAAACCTCCCGTGAAGGCCCCAGCTGTGAAGCTGCCCCAGGAAACCGAGGCCAAGGCCGAATCTCCCAAGGCTGCAACTTCTGAAATCAAGTTGCCGAAGAAGAAGCCGGAAGTGAAACCACCGACGGTCAATGTTCCGGAATCCCAACCGGCGGTTGAAGCCGCGGCTCCCACCGCGCCCCCAACTCCTGCCGTGGAGATTTCTCCGGCAGCTGCTGAAGCGCCCCAAGCTCCTGCGGAAGAATCCGCCCCGGCTCTGAAAACCGCTCCTGCACCGAAGACCGCTCCTGCACCGAAGACCGCTCCTGCACCGAAGACCGCTCCCGCTCCAAAACCTGCTCCCGCCGCCAAGGCGAAACCGAAGGTGACGACCAAGCCAGCGGTCGAAACGGCCAAGCAAAAGAAGGAATCCAAAGAGCCCAAGGAAGCACCCGAGCCAAAAGCCGCCAAGGCCGCTGACCAAAACAAACGACGGATCGATACCCCTGAAATCCAGGAAAAAATCCGCGAACTGATCAAACTCGCCAAGGAACAGGACTACCTGACCTACGACGACATCAACGAAATCCTCCCCAACGACCTTGTCGATCCAGACGACGTCGAGGCCATCATGGAGCGCCTCCGCAACATGGAGTTCGATATCATCGACGCCTCCGAGGTCGATCGCTACAAGGACAAGAAGCGCGATGAGGGAGATGGCGATGAGGAGGACGTCAAGGCCGACCAAAAGCTCGACATTCTTGACGACCCGGTCCGCATGTATCTCAAGCAAATGGGACAGGTCCCACTGCTCACTCGCGAACAGGAAGTCGAAATTTCCAAGCGCATCGAGGACGCGGAAATCGAGGTCGCACGCCACCTCCACCTCTTCGGCTTCGTCACCGATTCCTACCTCGAACTCGCGGACAAACTCAACAAGGGCAAGGAGCGCTTCGACCGCGTGATCCTCGACAAAAAAATCGAGTCTCGTGAGCGCTACATGAAAGGCCTGCCGAAACTCTGCGACCAACTCAAGCAACTCCACAGCGAGAACGACGACCTCTTCCGCCAGCTCTCAGCGAAAAACCCGCGCAGCAAGAAGAAGCTTGAGGAGGAATTCCAAAAGAACATCCAAACCCTCAACCGCGTCTTCACCCGCTTTTATTATAAGCAAAAAGTCGTGGAAGATTTCTGCGAGCAAGTGGACGACTACATGCAGCGCTTCTGGAAATACGGCCGCAAGCTCACCGCCGACCCCGAGGATAAGGAGTTTCTCACCAAAATGCGCGAAATCCAGCAACGCTCATGGCACACGCCTGAGTCGTTTGAGGAGGCTAACAAACTCCTCCGCCACTGGCTCAAGGAAGCGCTTAAGGCAAAAACCGAAATGGTCGAAGCCAACCTCCGACTCGTCAT
>JBILPN010000379.1:0-4221 GCA_044373865.1 Luteolibacter sp.
CAGTGGAAATTTCAGCCAGCCACGCACCCAGCCTCCCCGCCGGACCCTACCCACGCAGCGCTCAAAAACAACTGAACGCACGCATCGCACAGGCCATCGGCTTCGACTTCCAAGCTGGCAGGATCGACACCACCACCCACCCATTCTGCACCACGCTCGGCCCGCGTGACGTCCGCCTCACCACCCGCTACGATGAGGCGGACTTCACTTCCTCGCTCTTCGGCGTCCTCCACGAGGCCGGCCACGGACTCTACGAACAAGGCCTGCCCGCCGCCGACTTCGGCCTCCCATCTGGCAGCGCGGTCTCTCTCGGAATCCACGAATCTCAATCACGCCTCTGGGAAAACCACGTCGGCCGATCCCAAAAATTCTGGGAAATTTGGTATCCGAGCGCTCAGGAAATTTTCCCGCAATTGGCGAATTTCCCGCTGGAAAAATTCCTCCGCTACCTCTGGCGCGCCGAGTTCTCGCCCATCCGCGTGGAGGCGGACGAGGCGACCTACGACCTACACATTCTCCTCCGCTTCGAGCTGGAGCGCCGCATGCTCAATGGCAGTTTGCGCGTGGCCGATGTGCCCGCCGCCTGGAACGAGGGTTTCCGCGACTTGTTCGGCTTCCCCCCCGCGGATGACCGCCACGGCTGCTTGCAAGACATCCACTGGTCGATGGGCGGGCTCGGGTATTTTGCAACTTACACGCTCGGCAATATCAACTCCGCCCAGCTTTTCGCCGCCGCTCAAAGCGACCCAGCCATCGCAAGCGCCTGCGACCAAGGCGACTACCTACCACTCCTCCACTGGTTGCAAACATCCGTCCACGCGCACGGTGCCACCCTCGCCCCCGCCGATCTCATCGCCCGCGCCAGCGGCAGCGCACCTTCGCCAGACGCCTATCTGAAACACCTTCAAACCCGCTATCTCTAACCATGTCACCAGGCATCTTCATCGTCATCGAGGGAATCGATGGCACCGGAAAATCCACTCAAGCCCGCCGCCTCGCCGAGTGGTTCACCGCCCAAGGCCGCGAGGTCGTGCTCAGCCGCGAGCCGACTGATGGACCCTGGGGCAAGCAACTTCGTGAATCCGCAGCAAGCGGCCGCCTCTCGCCGGATGACGAGCTCGAGTATTTTCTCAAGGACCGCCGCCAGCATGTCGAGGAGCTCATCAAGCCCGCCATCGCTGCCGGCAAGGTGGTGATATTAGACCGCTATTATTTTTCTAGCATGGCCTATCAAGGCTCGCGCGGTTTCGACGTGGCTGAGATCCGCCGCCGCAACGAGGAATTCGCACCCGTGCCGAATTTGCTGTTAATCCTCGATCTGGATGTGGATGCCGCCCACCAACGCATCGGCGTGCGGGGCGACACCGCCAACGAGTTTGAGAAACGCGAAAACCTCATCCGCTGCCGGGAAATCTTCCTCTCGCTCGCCAATGAACCGTTCTCCCGCGTGATCCCATCCGCCGGAACCCTCGACGAGGTCTCCCACCGAATCCGCGAAACCGTCACACAGGCTCTCGCTTAAAAGCGGATGGAAAGTGAATGAATTGCCCTCGGGCTTTTCTTCGGCATCTCCTCAGCTTGTAGCCGAAATTCCGCCCATAAGGTGCCGACCGCAGCGCCAAGCATTGGTTCAAGAAACTGCCATTTTGGCTTAGCTCCCGCGTTGCGCAAACGAAGCTGGGCCGCTGGCTAGGACACTCAAATCTTCCGCCCGATCGCTGCAAGATCCGTCCCGTCCGGCATGATGAACAGGCATTTGCCCTGGCTCCGCGATTCCCAGACTTCTCCGACGGCGCGTTTCTCGCCGGAGTCGCCATTTCCTGATAGATGCGCTCCTTTGTATTCCACCGCCATCACCCGGCCATCGGTTAGCAGGCAGATGAAGTCCGGATAGAACCAATCCGTCGCGGTCTGGAGGCGGAACGATGTCGTCCGGCGCGACAAATTCCGCACCCAGAATTTCACCTCGGGAAGGCTGTCGAGATACTGGGCGCACTGGAACTCCTCGCGCAGCTTGCCGTTGGCCCGCTTCTCCTCCAGCTCTCCCGGCTTGGGACCGAAGTAGTGTTTCTTAAACTGAAATCCGCCTTCATAGTTCCAGCCCGGTTCATACATCATCCCGGCGAAGTTGATCGCCTTCGATTCTGTGACGACGAGCGAGGATTCAGGCAACAGCCATTGCGTGAACGCATTGTTCCGCTCCTCATCACGATGCCGTTGAATGCGCTTTTCAATCTGATCGCGCAGCCGGAAACGATCCAGCGCCAGTGTGGTCGGATTCTCGATCCCGAACGACGCCATCAGCCCGAGAATCGCCTTGCGCAGGAAAACCGCCGACTCACCCGCAGGAATATCCGCGTGATCGATCCGGCGGTCCAGCCAGCCGATGAGCATCTCCACCGTCCAATCGCCCGCGCCGCCGAGTTCCATCACCTGCTGGTGCAGCGTGCCGACGAAATCCTCGACTTCTTCCATCGCCATCACACCGGCCGTCACCCGGTTCGCAGCATCCACATCCACGACGCCCGCTTTTCCAGCAGGCCGCTTGAGCGGATTGTAGTCGCTTGTTAGCGTTGCGTCCTTTTGTCCGAGACGCCAGGGATGCTCTAGCAAAAACGTGCTCTCGAATACAAACAGATCTCCCTCTTCCTCCACGCAGAGCAGCGGCACGATGAAATCCTGCCTCAGTTCGTAAGGCGTCGGCTGGCGGGGTTTGCCGCCGCCGAACGCACGTTCCGCCTCGCGCACCGCTTCCACCGCCTGCTTGATTTTCACCCGCGCTTCCAGCGTGACGGCGCAGCCGGCGAGGGCGTCCTCCTCGTGTTTGTCGAGCGGCACAATGATTGTTAGAGCACCGGTTTTCGGTTCCAGTTTCACCTTGCCGCCCAGCGCCTGCACTTGCGCGGCGGCCGCGGCGATGTCCATGTCCTTGCCCGGTTCGAGCGTGATGGTTCTTGGCTGCGAACCGAGCGCGAGCGTGCCGTCGGATACTGGCATCAGAATGCGTTCCGCTTCCGCAGTGGTGAAACCATTGCCTTCGAGCGCGTCCCGCAGTTCCGCGAGCACTTCGTGGATGTTGTCCGAGATGGAAAACGCATAGGCGCAGTTCAAATCCGGATGCTGCTTTTCCTTCGCTCCCGGCAAACGCAGCACGCGACCGACGATTTGCTCGATGGCCGTGGCAGACCTCGTTTCACGCAAACTGCACAGTACGTAGGCAAACGGACAATCCCATCCCTCGCGCAGTTTCTGCACGGTTATAATCACACGCACCGGGCATTTCGGCGACTTGATCTCGTCCGCTCCCGGGAGTTCATCCAGCTTGCCGGTCGCGATTTTCACCTGCTCCTTCGGCACGCCGAAATCCGCCGCAAGCCGTTCGCGCAGCTCCACACAATCATCCACCCGCTCCGCCTGAATGAGCAGGATCGGCCGCAGGTATTCGCCGGTGGCCTGAGATTCCGCCAGCGCCAGTTTTTCCAAATCACCGCGCAAGGTGAGCGCTTCAGTGAGGAGTTGGTCCTTCTGGCTCGGATGGCGCGTCACCACCTTGAGCGGGAGTTTTACCATGTCCGCCGCCTTGAGTTCCGCAGCGGAAACATAGTGCAGCACGTTGGACTGCATTTTCTTGCGTGCCGGGGTGGCGGTGAACTCGATGATGCAGGACGGCATCACATTCCCTAGCATGCCGAACGAGAGCTCAGTGCGGGCGTTGTGCGCCTCGTCCACGATCACGATGGGCCGCCTCAAGCGCAACACGTTCACCAACGACGGCAGCGGTTTGCTATCCGGGCCGGGCAGGAGGTCGGCGCTGCGGTGTGCCGGGAGATTGAGGAAATGATCCGCTAGGCTTCCGTTCTGCGTGAAAACCCGGCGGCCGGTTGTGTCTTCAGCTCGGAAGGCTTGGATCGTCGCCACGATGACCACCGTGCTGCCCTCCACCACGCCACGGGAAAGCCCGAGCGCTTCCTCGATGGTGAGCACCTCCACCGGTCCAGCGCAGGCGGTTTCCAGTGCGAGCCGATACGGATGCCGCGGATCGCGCAGCGCGTCCGCCGTCTGGCTGAGAATCGTCTGGCTTGGCACCAGCCACAGCACCACCGCCCGTTCCGCACGCAGCAACTCGCTTTTGGCAATGCCCGCCGCGTGGCAGGCCAGCAAGGTCTTGCCGCCGCCCGTCGGCACGCGCAAGCAGACGTAAGGCATCGCGGAGCCGAGACC
>JBILPN010000380.1:0-4212 GCA_044373865.1 Luteolibacter sp.
ATCTCGGTTGGTCCACCACCTTCCGCGTGACGGATTGGGACGACACCAAGAATATCAAATACCGGCTCCTTCATGGTGAGAACGCTTCCTTCGAGGGACTCATCCGCAAAAACCCAGCGGACAAGGGCGAGATCGCCGTCGCTGCCCTTTCCTGCAACTCGAACAAGGATCGCGGCCTGCGCCCGGAATACGTCCGCAACATCAAGCACCAGGATCCGGACCTCGTCTTTTTCGCCGGCGACCAATCCTACGACCATAAACAACACACCGCCGCCTGGCTCAAATTTGGTCTCGCATTCCGCGACACCTTCCGCGAGCGCCCTTGCATCACCATCCCCGACGACCACGACATCGGCCAAGGCAACCTCTGGGGCGAGGGCGGCAAGATCGCCAAAGCCGAAGCCGGCCACGACGGTGGCTACTTCTTCCATCACGAATACGTAAAAATGGTCGAGCGCCAGCAGTGCGCGCACCTGCCAGATCCATACGATCAAACCCCCGTCGAGCAAGGCATCGGGGTTTACTACACGCGCTTTTTGTTGGGCGGGATCGATTTCGCCATCATCGAGGACCGCAAGTTCAAGACCGGTCCCTTCGGCCGCCACCCGATGAAAGGCCCGCGCCCGGATCACGTTCTTGATCCCAACTACGACCCGAAAGTGATCGACACGCCGGGACTGCAACTGCTCGGCACACGCCAGGAAAAATTCCTCGCCGATTGGGCCAAGATGCGCGACGGCGTGGCGATCAAGGCCGTCCTTTCGCAGACCGGCTTCTGCGGCGGCGCGCATCTGCACGGATCGCGCGACAACCGGCTCCATGCCGACCTCGACTCCAATGGCTGGCCCCAGACCGGTCGCAACACAGCACTCGAACTCATCCAGCAAGCCCGCGCCGTCCACATCGCCGGCGACCAACACATCGCCACCCTGGTCAAGCACGGCATCCGCGATTTCCGCGACGGCCCCTGGGCCTTCGTCGTGCCGGCCATCGTGAACAACTACTACGGCCGCTGGTGGTCGCCCGAGGATGAAAAACCCGGCGCGAATCCCGTTTCCGGATCTCCGCTGCCGTGGACCGGCGACTACCTCGACGGCTTCAACAACAAAATCACCATGCTCGCCTACGCCAATCCCGAGAAGCGCCTTCAGAACATCGCCGGCATCAAACCCGGCGACACCAGCAATGCCGATGCCGACTGGGCCGCGGGCTATGGGTTGATCCGTTTCAAGAAGGATTCCGGTGAGGTCACCTTCGAATGCTGGCCCCGCTTCGCCGACGTCACCAAGCCCGGTGCCCGCCAATTCCCCGGCTGGCCGCAAACGGTCAAACCCTGACAAAATTTGAAAAAATCGTGCAAACCAGGTGCGGGAAGTGCCGTAAAAGTCCAGAAGATTTCCGCAAAGGTTCAATGACGGAGTGACGCAGGAATGGCAGCTTGATGGAGGATTTGTTCAATCAAACACTCCATCAACGCGCATGAAAAAACCCATCTCCATCCTGTTGTTTTCGCTAGCTTCGCTTGCGACGCTACCTGCCGCTATCACCATCACGGTGGTGAACAATGTTCCCAACGGAACCGCTTCCGGAGCCCCGAGCGGAACCGGGGTGGGCACCGGACTGCTCACCACCAGCTTCGGCAGCATTTCTTCCAACCGCGGACTGCCCGCCACAAATTACACCGTAAGTGGCGTCGATCTAACATCCCTGGGCGGCAGCGCCACCGAATCGTTCACATTCACCGTCGGCTACACCGCAACCACTAACGGAACCACACCCAGCACGGTCAACTTCAGCAGTCCATTCGGAAACGTGGCAGTCGGAGGCAACAACTTTATCGATGGCGCGGAAACGCTCACCGCCACGATCACCTTGACGTCCTCCACATTCGCAGGCCTCTCGCTAACAGGCTTCACCAAGGCGAGAGCGGGCGGCTTTCCTAGCCCCACCGGAGAGTCGGGCACCTTTACCTGGGAAGGTGGAAGTGCCAATGTGGTGGCAGCCAACACAATCGTCAACATTACGGGGAATTCGGTCACCTTCAATTCCATCAATAGCACGGTTGCTTCCACGCTGAATTTCGAAGGGTTCGAAGCGCAGTTTTCAGCGGTGCCCGAGCCGGCATCCACCTCGCTGCTCGCGCTCGGAGCGCTTGCTATTCTGCGCCGCAGGAGAACCGCCTGAGTTGCAATCGCGCAATGACGTTAGAAACCGCGCTGGCACCCTTGAGTTCCAGCGCGGTTCAGCCCGGCGGTCGCACAATCAGGGACCCGGCGCAGGCTCGGCCGTGACTGCGCTCACCGAGGTTCGGTCCGGGATGCTGCGGATGTTCATCCGGCCGCTGACGGGATCTTGATAGACACAGGTGAGCCAGCGCCGGTCCTTGCGGATCGCGCAGCGGGTTTCCGTGAGCAGGTTCCAACGGCCTTGGTCGAAGAACTCGAAGCGCACGGGAACCACCGCGCCGGGCTGGCCGGCAGGTGCTAGATTGGCAACCGCGCCGGGCTTGGCCTCCACGTAATTGCGGGCGATGGCTCCGCGAATGGGGTGCGGCGAAATATTGATCATGCGGTAAACGCCAAGCGGAAAATCCTGGAGGTCATGATTGAGCACGAGACTGCGATACGGCTCTTTTTCGCCCTTAGGAGCGGGGAAAAGGATGACGAGCGCACGCTGGATACCGGCAGGAAGTTTGACGGTGGAAAGCACCGGATGCGTGATCTTGTTTTCCACGGTCACCGGCTTGTCGCAGATGCGCAAGGTGCCATTGACGCCGACAGCTTTCACCGGACCAACGATGTTCGCCTTGGAAAGCTGAATTTCCTGATAGGCCTCAAGCCCAGTCATGATGTGGACTTTTTCATGGCCGGGAACGTAGCCGAAGGCATAGAATGAGGCTGTGATCTTCGAGAGCGGTTCGGCAGCACCGAGGACGGCGCCCAGATGGCTGAGGACGGCCAAAATTGCAATTTTCATGGAACAGGGTTTTTAGATTTCGGATTGCGACAGCCAGCGGAAGCTAACGATTTCATAGCGTCTGCCGAAGCGGGTGTTGACCGGCTTGGACGGGGTGGCCCACGGCATGTCTGCGGTGTCAAGATACTCGGGAACACGCTGGACGACCGCCTCGCACCACGCCTTCACCTTGGACCCATTGGTCGGCCCGGCCTCGCCGTAGGCACGGATTCGGAAGGTGTCTCCCCGCGCCGTGAGCACCGGGGCAATGGCGGTGAGTAGGTCGGCTTGAGAGAGCACGCCGGGCGCTCCGTCGGCGGTAGTCCCATTGTCCACAGGAGCGGCGGTGTTGATGGCGGCATTGTTGATTTCAGCGCGTTCGAGAGCCACTTGCAGCGCCCCTGCCCTCCCCAGCGGACCGGCTTCCGGGCGGCGGTTGACGAACTCCGCCATGGATTGGAATGGGGCGCGTTCGCGGACTTCCTTCACAATCTCCTCGGCCAAGCGGCGGATCTGCGGCTTGGAAAGTCGGCGGTGGCCGTTCCATTTGGCAAGGTCTTGGCCAAGTGGATCGCTGACGGATTCCAGCGCGACTCCATTGCTCGGGAGATGGCGGCTGAAGGCGGAGTCATTGCCCTCAGCGGAAATCAGGCCGCCATTCTGGGTTTGTGGAACCTCGCTGCCAAAGGTGCTGTTGAGATAGGCTTCCCAGACATCGACGCGCGTGCTGTTCACGTTGAGCGGCGAGTCGATGAGCAGGTGCGCTGCGGTTTTAAGATAGCCATCCGGAGCGGTGAGGGCGGCGGAAATTTCCGCGACGCTGCTAGAACCGCGGTGCGGAATGAAGCGTGGATTCGCGAGTGGACTGCCTTTTTCAAACAAGGCGCTGATGGCATCCTTGGCGCTGGGCCTGCGGTCGAGAGGGCCGCCCGGTTCGGCCAAACCGGAGAAGAAGGATTGATCAAACAGCGCCGAATTCGCGTAGAAGGAATGATCCAACAAGGTCCGCCCGGAATCCTCTGCCCGGACCACCGAGGGATTGAGAATCGGCGGCGCGAATGAGTTTGCCACGACTTGTGAAACCAGCGGCAACTGGCCGCCGGCATTGAGCGGAGCATGGCTCAACTGGCCGAGCGAAAGGGCGGGCGCGAGCGGAATCGCACTGTGAGTGGCAAATTCCAACCCGGACTGAGCGTAGATTCCCGGCCCGCCATAGCCGCGGTTTTTGGTGTCGCTGATTTCGATAGTCGGGCTGGA
>JBILPN010000381.1:0-4201 GCA_044373865.1 Luteolibacter sp.
GGACTTGCCGCCTCCAGTCGGGAAAACCGCCAGCGCCGAACGACCTTCCAGCAAGGCGCGGATCACCGGTTCCTGACCATCGCGGAAGGTGTCGAAACCAAATCGACTGCGGAGAATTTCATGCACCTGCCAAGTTTCTTGCCATTCCACGCAGGCTGGCAAGCGCGACGCGCGCGAATCTTCGCAATGACACGTCTTGGCGCTTGGAAAATCCGCGCTCCTCGTCCATACGTTCGCCATGTTCAGTACCAGTCAACTCACTCCGGAGCAAATCACCGCCCTCAAACAATGGGCCGCCGAGGGAGCCACCATGTCCGAGCTCCAGCGCCACTTGAAAGACGATTTCGGCCACAGCCTAACCTACATGGACACGCGCTTCCTCATTCTCGATCTGGGAATCGAACTGATCGAGGAGGTGAAGGTCGCGCCCAAGGAGGAGCTCAAAGCCGCACCTGTGCCGACCGGATTTGTCAGCACCACCATGGACAGCCTCACCCTGCCCGGAGCTCTCGTGAGCGGAAAAGTCACCTTCAGCGATGGCGAAACCGCCGTCTGGATGCTCGACCAAACCGGCCGCCCCGGACTCGATCCCGACACGCCGGGATACCGCCCAGCACCGGAGGATATTCAGGAATTCCAAAAGCAATTGCGCGACCTGATCCAAAAAAGCGGGCTCTAAGCCGCTTCCCCCGGACCGGAGTTTCAACAAGCCGCACATCCTTCCCGCACGCCCGCCGTCGTGGTGGCGCTTGCGAGTTGGGAGAAATGTTTGGCTCCAGCGTCACTATGAATTGATTTGAAGCGCAATCCGACGATACTTTCGCGGGTTTGCGCCCTCGATTTTCACGACCATTTCATCCCATGCACCCCTTCATCCGCACAAGCGCCGCCGTTATCCTGCTTCTAAATTGCGTTCAGCTCGTTCCCGCAGGACGCGAGTTCAGCCCTCAAATCGCCGGGGTCTCCGCCCTGCTAGCCGCCGGCCTGCTCGCCGCATCCTTCGCCGGAAAACGCAGCTCCCCCGCCGCGAAACCTGCCGCCGCGGAAGCCCTCATGCCCGCCGCCGCGAAAATCACGGCCGACGGAACGAAGCACGCCGAGGCGGTCACCCTGCTTGGGATTTTCCAAGAAAAAGGCCGCTTGGTTGATTTCCTGATGGATGACATCGCCCCCTACACGGACGCTCAAGTCGGCTCGGTGGTGCGGGCGGTCCACCAAGGCTGCAAAGCCGCGCTGCAAGAACATTTCACCATCCAACCCGTCGCCTCCGAGCCCGAGGGCGCTCTCATCACGGTCCCCGCAGGCTACCCGGCAGATGAATTCCGCCTCGTCGGCAATCTCAGCGGCCAAGCTCCCTTCCACGGCAAACTCGTCCACAAAGGCTGGAAAGTGGCGTCCGCCAAGCTCCCGCGCACCTTGAAGGCGGATGAGAACCGCCTGCCGACGATTGCAGCTGCCGAAGTGGAAATCTCCTAACAAACCCCTCCCTCCGATGAAGCCTCAGTTCAGCCTCGGCATCGACCTTGGCACCAGCAACAGCGCCGTCGCCATCGCGGATTTTGATGGATCCCAACCGCGCATTGTGGAGATTCCTCAAATTCTCGCACCAAACCAACTTGGCGAGCTGCCCGCCCTTGCCTCCGCGCTCTATATCCCGCACCCTCAGGAGTTTACGACATCCGCCATGCAGCCACCATGGGCGGAAAGCCGCGGCGAAATCATCGGCCACTTCGCACGCGAGCACGGCGCTCTCGTGCCAGACCGCCTGGTGAGCTCTGCCAAATCTTGGCTGTCCAATCCCTTGGTGGACGCCCGCCAAGCGATCCTGCCATGGGCCTCAAGCATCGCGGAGCCCAAGCTTTCTCCGCTTGAATGCTCGCGCCAGTATCTGTCTCACCTCAAAAATGGCTTCCTTCACGCAGAAGCAGCCGAGGGGCGTGTCTGGGATCTCAGCGAGTGCCAAATCGTCCTAACTGTCCCTGCTTCGTTCACCGAAGTGGCACGCGAACTGACGCACGAAGCCGCGGTGGCGGCTGGGCTGGGTGACGTCGTTCTGCTAGAAGAACCGCAGGCTGCTTTCTACGCATGGACCGCACAAGCCGGCAAGGATTGGAAATCTCAAGTCCGCCCGGGCGATGTGGTGTTGGTCTGCGACGTCGGCGGCGGAACGGCGGATTTCAGCCTCATCGCCATCGCGGAAAACGCCGGGGATCTCGCGGTGGAGCGGATCAGCGTGGGGGAACACCTCCTGCTAGGCGGTGATAACATGGACCTTGCGCTTGCCTACACGCTGCGCCAGCAACTGGAAGATGCCGGTCAGAACATCGATGACTGGCAATTTCTCGCGCTCATCCACGCCGCTCAATCGGCCAAAGTGACGCTATTTTCTCAAGCGGATCTGCCAGCAGTTCCGGTCACCATCCCCTCGCGCGGCTCGAGCCTTTTCGCAAAAAACCTTGCCACGACGCTCGACCGCACAAGGCTCGAAGAAGTGGTTCTCGACGGCTTTTTCGAGATGACGCCGGTGCACGAAATGCCGCTGGAATCGGCAAGCACCGCCCTCCAAGAATTCGGATTGCCCTACGCCAGCGATGCCGTGCTCAGCAAGCACCTCGCTCGCTTTCTCACACGCAGTTTGCAAAATGTGAAGGCCAGCGAGTCTCTCAGCAATCTCGTCGGCGCGCAGCCTGACGCCCTGGCAGGCCCCTACCTCAAACCAAGCGCCATTCTTTTCAACGGCGGTGTCTTCAAGGCCGAAGCGGTTCGCCAACGGGTGCTGGATTTGTTAGCATCATGGAATGGCGGCACCCCGATCCGTGCCTTGATCGGGGATGAGCCAGACCTTGCCGTGGCTAAGGGAGCTGCGCTTTACGGACGGAACCGCGCCACCGGCACGGGCATCCGCATCAAGTCTGGCACCGCGCGGTCCTACTACATCGGCCTCCAATCCTCAATGCCCGCGGTGCCCGGCTTCAAGCCTCCCGTAAAGGCGCTGTGTGTCGTTCCCCAAGGGATGGAGGAGGGCAGCGAGTGCTTGATCGAGGGCCAAGAATTCGGCCTCGTCACCGGCAAACCCGCGAGTTTCCGCTTCTTTTCATCGGAAATCCGCAGCGGCGACCTTCCGGGCCAAGTCCTCCCAAATGCGGAACGCGAACTGGAGGAAATTAGCCGGATCGAGGTGAATTTACCACTCGTCAGCGGCATGGCCGAGGGCCAAGTGATCCCGGTCAAGGTCAACCCCATCGTCACAGAACTCGGAAATCTCGAACTGTGGCTCAAACACACCGCCTCCGAACAACGCTGGAAGGTGGAGTTCCAAGTCCGCATGGATTGAGCGATGAGCACGGCGAAATTCAGCATCGGCATCGATCTCGGCACGACCAACTGCGCCATGGCTTTTGCGTCGTTAGATCGGGAAAACGCGCACAGCGAAGTGTTCGCCATTCCTCAATGGGAGGCGCTCGACCGCATCGCGAGCCCTAACACCCTACCGTCGTTTCTCTATCTACCCACCGCTGCGGAAACCGCCGGGCTCATGACCACGTCTGGCAACGCGGCATGGATTCCCGGTCGCTTCGCACGCAAACGCGCCGGCGAGACGCCCGGTCGCGTCGCCCACTCGGCGAAGTCGTGGCTCGGCCACCATGCGGTTGACCGCCAAGCCAAGTTTCTCCCCTGGGCCTCCGAGGAGATTCCTCCAGAACAAAAAATTTCGCCCATTCACGCATCCGCCCTTCTGCTCAATGCCCTGCGCGGCGCTTGGGACACGCGCTTTTCCGAGAAATTTGATGAGCAGGACATCACCATCACCGTCCCGGCATCCTTCGATGCAGTGGCCCAACGACTCACGCTCGATGCCGCTGCGGAGGCGGGATTCCCGAAAAATGTGCGTCTGCTAGAGGAACCTCAAGCGGCGTTCTACCGCTGGCTCGAGGCCCACCAAGAACCGGACGCTCTCTGGAGCCAACTCCCGCAAGACGCCTCCACCCACCACATTCTCGTCATCGACGTGGGCGGCGGAACTTCCGACTTCAGCCTCTTCGAAGTCGCCCGCCAAAAAGGCAGCCGCGTCCCCGCAATCCGCCGCATCGCGGTGAGTGACCACATTTTGTTAGGTGGCGATAACATCGATCTCGCAATCGCCCACCTGCTGGAGCCGCGCCTCAGCTCCGCCGGAGAAAAACTCGCCGGCGGTCAATGG
>JBILPN010000382.1:0-4197 GCA_044373865.1 Luteolibacter sp.
ACTTGTCAGTCGCCTTGGAGGGCTTCGCGGCAGTTTTTTCGATGAACTCGATGATCATGCCCGCGACGTCCTTTTTCGACGATTGCTCGACGCCTTCCAAGCCCGGCGAGGAGTTCACCTCCATCACAACCGGGCCATGATTTGAGCGCAGGAGGTCCACGCCCGCGAGGTTCAGGCCCATCGCTTTGGCGGCACGCACCGCCACCGCACGCTCGTCAGCAGTGATTTTCACCCTCTCCGCAGAGCCACCGCGGTGCAGGTTTGAGCGGAATTCGCCCTCCGCCGCCTGCCGCTTCATGGAGGCGACCACTTTGCCACCGATGACGATGCAGCGGATATCCGCGCCATCAGCCTCCTTGATGAATTCTTGGACGAGGATGTTTGCGTTGAGGTCCTTGAAGGCCTCGATGACGGATTCTGCGGCGTTCGCGGTCTCCGCCAGCACCACTCCGACGCCCTGGGTGCCTTCCAAGAGCTTGATCACAAGCGGGGCGCCGCCGCACATTTTGATGAGCTCACCCGAGGCCTCCGTGTGGTGGGCGAAACCGGTGACGGGCAGGCCGATGCCGCGCTTGGCCAGGATTTGCAGGGATCTCAGCTTGTCACGCGAGCGGGCAATGGCGACCGACTCGTTGAGGGTGAAAACATTCATCATCTCGAATTGGCGGACGACCGCATTGCCATAGAACGTGTGTTTGGCGGCGATTCTCGGGATGATCGCATCCGCCACCAACTCCTCGCCATCCATGTAAATCCTCGGCTTGCGAGATGTGATGTTCATGTAGCAGCGCAGATAGTCCACCACCCGCACCTCGTGGCCGCGCAAGGTCGCCGCATTTACCAGCGCCGCCGTGCTATAAAGTTTGGGATTTCGGGATAAAATGAGGATTTTCATGAGGGGTCAGTGCGGGTAGCAAGCGGAGAAAAAAACGAGCTGTCTTCCAATAGGCAAGACCGGTTGCGGTCAATTGCGAAAACAATCCGGTCACCAAAACGTCACATTTTCCATCGCAAGCGCCGCAGCTTAGCACGCCCCACTCAAGTTTGCCGAAAATTCCTAAAATCGAGGAAATTTCCGCAGCCTTGCATCCCGGCCTGCGATCTGCTCTTTTCTCGCAGATGGGGAAAATCACCACACACGTTCTCGACACTGCGGCGGGGATTCCAGCCGCTGGCGTCCGCGTCCGCCTGCTCCAGAACGGCAGTTCCCTAGCGGAAGCCCAAACGAACTCAGACGGCCGCTGCCCTGCGGCCTTGCTCGCGGAGGCAGCTCCCGGCACCTACGAGCTGGTCTTTTCGATGGGCGATTATTTTCGCGCTCGCGGCACACCCTCCGCTTTTTTGGACGAAATTCCGATCCGCTTTCTTGTCGAGCCCGGGCGCGATCACCACGTCCCGCTTGCGTGTTCTCCCTACGCCTACTCGACCTACCGGGGCAGTTGAGTCGCCACCGCCATCATGAGCACGCCCTTGGAAACCGCCGTCGCCCGCATCGCAGAGCTCCGCAACATTTCGGATTCTCCGGATTTTCTGGTCCGCAGCTTTCTCTCGCCCGCCAATCTCGCAGCGGCACGGAAGATCCATGAGTGGATGGGCGAGCTGGGCATGGAGCTTTCCCACTCCCGGGATGGCAGTGTCCGCGGCATTCTCCCGGGGGCGGACCCGCTCGCCAAACCCCTCCTGCTCGGTTCTCACATGGACACGGTGATCGACGCCGGGGCCTACGACGGCGCGCTCGGGATCATCGCCGCCCTCGCAGCCCTTGAAACACTCCGGAGCCAAGAAATTTCCCTGCCCTTCCCCGTCCACGTGCTGGCGTTTTCCGATGAGGAAGGCACCCGCTTTCAAACCACCTATCTCGGCAGCCGCAGCCTGATTGCCCCGCTCGATGCGGCGACGCTCGCGGCGAAGGATGCTGCGAACATCCCGCTTGCCCAAGCGCTCCTTGCCGACGGTTGGCACGCAGGAGCGAGCGATTTTCACTATGCGCCTGGCGAGTGTGCAGGCTACGTGGAGCTCCATATTGAGCAGGGCCGCGTGCTGGAGGAGGCGGGGGAAGCCGCTTGCGTGGTCTCATCCATCGCCGGCCAATCCCGCTTGGTGGTCACACTCCACGGCCGCGCGGACCACGCTGGCACCACGCCCATGCCACTGCGCCGCGACGCGCTGACGGGTGCCGCCGCCTGCATTCTCGCCGCAGAGTCGCTCGCGCAAGCGCAGCCGCCGCTCGTCATCACCATCGGGAAAATCCAAATTCACCCCGGTGCCTCGAACTCCATCCCGCAACGCGCCGCCTTCACCATCGACCTCCGCCACCCGGACGACGCGCAGCGCACGCACGCACTGGCGCTCCTCCACGCCTCCTGCCACCACATCGCACGCCAACGGAGTTTGGGAATCGACTGGACGCTGGTGCAGGAAAATCACGCGACTCCTTGCGATGCCGCGCTGACAGCGGACTTGCGCAAGTCGCTCACCGCCATCACCGGCTCGCAGCTCACCCTCGCCAGCGGCGCGGGCCATGACGGAGTGGTGATTTCACAAATCTGCCCCATCGCCATGCTTTTCCTCCGCTGCCGCGACGGGCTCAGCCACCACCCGGACGAGTTCGCCTCCACCGAGGACATCGGCACGGGCATCGCAATCCTCACGCATTTCCTCAACTCCCGCCAAGCATGAGCGCACGCGAACACGATCTGATTTTCCACTCCGCCAATGGCTCACTCGCCATCCAAGACGGCCGGATCGCGGAGGCTGGCCACTCGCTAAGCGGCCGCGCCAAGAAGGAAATCAACTTGGGCGACGCCATGATCCTCCCCGGCTGGATCGACGCCCACGTGCATTTCAACGAACCCGGCCGCGCGGACTGGGAGGGCTTTGCCACGGGCTCACGCGCGCTCGCGGCGGGCGGCGGCACCACGTTTTTCGACATGCCGCTCAACTCGAGCCCACCCGTCACGACGCGCACGGCCTTCGAGGAAAAACGCCGGATCGGAGAAATTTCCTCCTGCCTGGACTTCGCGCTGTGGGGTGGACTGACGGCGGACTCGCTCGACCATCTCGGCGCGATGGCGGATGCAGGGGCCATTGGTTTCAAGGCATTTATGTGTCCATCTGGCTTGGATGAATTTCCTGCTGCCCGCCCATCGACACTGCGGGAGGGGATGAAGCGCGCCGCCCGCCTTGGCCTCCCGGTCGCGGTCCATGCGGAGGATCCGGACCTGATCGCACGCCACCAAGCTGCTCACCCACCGGCGACCAGGGACATGCGAGCTTGGCTGGATTCCCGCCCGATCGAGGCCGAGCTTTCCGCCATCCGCATCGCCTTGGAAATCGCCGGGGAGACGGCTTGTGATTTGCACATCGTCCACATCACCTGCCCGCAAGGCATCGACCTCGTGACGCAAGCGAAGGCCGCGGGTGTGCGCGTCACGGCGGAGACCTGCCCGCACTACTTGCTGCTCAGTGACATGGATGCCATCGCCATCGGCCCCGCCGCCAAGTGCGCTCCGCCACTCCGCTCCGCCGCCACCGTCTCCGCGCTCTGGCAGCGCCTGCGCGCGGGTGAGATCGACAGCATCGGGTCCGACCACTCGCCATCCCCGCCAGAATTGAAGCAAGGGGACGACCTATTCGCCATGTGGGGTGGCATCGCCGGAATCCAACACGGGCTACCGCTCTTGCTCGCGCAGGAATCGGCGATTTTACCGCAAATTTCCTCCAAGGTCGCAGCCCGCTTCCGCCTTTCAGGCAAGGGGCAGCTGGCTCCCGGATTCGACGCGGATTTCATCGTGGTCAAGCGTCGCGCCAGCCAAGTCACCCGCGCCTCGCTGCTCACGCGCCACGCCATTTCCCCCTACATCGGGATGGATTCCGCCGTGGAAATTTCCGCCACCTACCTGCGCGGTTGCGACACGCGCAGCGCCACCCAAGGGAAATTCCTCGCACCCGCTGCCCCGCTCTGAAACCTTCTAGCCATGTCAATCTTCGGTCAAACCCGCACCAGCATTCGCTCCCGCCACGCACTCATCGCTCCAGACGGGCACGTGCCATCCAGCTTCCCGGGCTGGGAAAATGCCACGGCCTTCGTCATGCTCTCACCTGCGATGGGGGCGAATCTCTCGCAGATTCTCGTGACCTTCAGCGGCTCCGGCAGCGCCTGCTTCCCGGCGGATCCGCACGAGCACGCGCTTCACG
>JBILPN010000383.1:0-4195 GCA_044373865.1 Luteolibacter sp.
CTCCAATTTTTCAATCTCGTGCCATGACCCGCTCCATGAAGCCCTTCCAGCATCTTTTTCTGTCCCTCGCCAGTGCCTCGGTGGTGTCCGCAGCGCCTGCTGCCACCGCGATCAAACTTAAATCAGCCAACGCGAGTTCGAGTCTGCCGAACTACCCGGCCAACCAAGCCATCGACGGAAAAATTACCGACTCCTCTCGCTGGGTCAGTGAAAAGTCTTCGTCTCCCTCGTGGCTTGCCATCGAGTTGGTAGAAAAACGAAAACTCGCGGGCATTCACTTATTCACTGGATTCGGTGCAAAGGACGTCATTTCCGCATTCAAGATCCAGTTCTGGAGCGACGGCAAATGGATGGATATTCCTTCCGCCGAAATCTCGGGAAATCAGGCTTCTGCCCTCGCCATCGCCTTTGACCAAACGGTCAGCGTGGAAACTAACAAACTTCGTGTTTGGATCACTGCCACTCATCAGGATACCGCAAGAATCAAAGAAATCGTGGTTTGGCCTCACGAGATTGGTGACCTACCCGCTCTTCCAAAAGCCGCCGGCCCAGCCGCAATGGCGGGCTCTACGCCACAAGAAAAAATCCCGGAAATCTACCTAAATCAAAGCGGTTTCAATCTCGGCAAACCGAAGCGTTTCACCGCTCCCACTCTCGCGGAAAACACTCCCTTCATCGTCCGCCCAGCAAGTGGCGGTGCCGCTTTGGCGACTGGTAAGATCCAAAACCACATCGGCGACTTCTCATCTTTCAATCCTCAAGGAGATTCGGAATACGTGGTGGAGGCCGGCGGCATCACTTCGGTCCCTTTCCGCATCGGCCCCTTTTGGCTCGAAAGAATCTCTTATCAGAACGCCTTGAATTTCATGATCGATAGCCGCCACTACATCGGCAACGACCGAAACGTGTGCCGTGGCTCTTTTGGCTGGCGTGATGATCACCACTTCGGCTGGGAACTTCACTCGCTGGTCCCACAATTTATTTCTAACCCTTCGGCCTACGAGCGGATGCCACAGCAGGTGAAATACGAGAAAGCTCAGGACAAAAAACTCTGGGGCGCACTCCATCCCTACCCTGACGATGTGCCAGACCTGGTGAAATTGATCCACTGGGGCGCGGATGTCATCGTCACCCAGGGCCTTGCCCATGAGCACCTTAAGGCACAACTGGCTTATTTTCTCTACGCATGGCCTGTCTTAAAAGCGTATCTACCCGAACAAAACTTTGAGGTCGTTCGCGACTATGCTTTCAACATCTGGGCAAACCCGAAATCAGATCACACCTACCCTTACGACGAAAGCTCTGGCCACAATCTGCTGGACCTCAAAACAAGAATTGGCAGCACCAAGGGATCGCTCCCACCCGGCTTCTCCGTGGAGCCCAATCTCCTGATGCACGAGGTGGCGAAACGCGAAAAACGCTCCGATGCGGATCTCTATTTCAACGCTGCTTTTCAGCAGGCCGAATGGATGGTCAAGAACCTCGACTGGAACGACCCGCTTGTCACAAAGGGCCAGCGCATGAGCGAATTCCTCACCATCACCGGCCTAGCCCATTTCCTCCGCGAGTATCCAGACCGAGCACCTGCTGGCCTGGCAACGAAGATGAACGCTTGGGCTGAAGTCCTCGTCCGTCGCTCCGACAATCTTTGGGATTTCCGCAAACTCGATGACAAGGATGCTTGGACTCCCATGGGCGACTCACCACAGAAATGGAACGAACCCGGCAACGTCATCGGCCTGCCCGCACCGATCCTTGCCGCCCGCGAATTCATCACCAACCCAAAAACGCAAGGGCGTCTCGACGAACTCACCTGGTCCCACTTCGACGGCATGCATGGTCGCAACCCTGTCGGTCGCCACTTTTCATTCGACGCCCCACGCGAAGTTGAGGGGGTGGAACACGGCTGGTTCAGGTTTTACAATGGTGGCATCGGCCGCCTAGCAGATGCACGTTTTGTGATCGATGGATCCCCGAAAAATGCGCACTACCCATACCACCCGGAAGTGGGCGATATCGGTTGGACCGAGGGCTGGATCCAGTTCAATGTATGCTACAATATCAGCCTGTCCTACCTCGCTTGGGCGGAATCTAAAGTCGAACTCAGCAAAAGGGGTAATGAGCTTGTGATCCGACTCACCGCACCGCTGAATTTTGACTATCAATCGCGTGAAACAGGCACGGTTAGCGTCTTCAGTGGCCTGGGAGACGAGGAGCGTGTGACCGTCACTGAGGACTCTCCAAGCTCCTCCACTCTGACAGGTCGTATCACTCTCAAGCCCGCCACCGCCGCTCGCACAGGAGACAAGTCTCTACAATTCAAGCCCGGGACCACCATCAAGGTTTCACACGGATTTGGCTATCTCGGCCGCCATGCCACACTCAAGCCCTGACCGCACTCAATCCTAACAACCGTGTTTCGCCTTATCAGTCTCATCGCGATTTCCGCCACAATTGCATCAGCAGCGCCTGGCGATAATGCCTCGTTGTGGTATGACAAACCTGCTGCAAGGTGGATCGACGCACTCCCGGTTGGCAACGGGAGCCTTGGAGGAATGATCTTCGGCGGCACGGACAAGGAACAAATCCAATTCAATGAACAGACGCTTTGGACCGGCGACGAGCTCTTCAATTTCCACTCGCCCTCTCAAATCGACAGCAACTTCGGTGCCACCATCGGCATTACGGGAGCGCTTCGGCAAGAGTCACATCTGGTGAAACCGGTAAGGTCCAAAGCATTTCTCCTAACGGAACATTCATCGTCAATCCATGAAAGAACTGATCGCAATTCTCTTCACCCTAACCAACATTCTCCACGCAGTGGAATTGAATCTGGGGGCACGCGTGAAACCTCTCCCCGCAGCAAACCGCTTTGCGCTGAACGAGCACTTCGTCTGGTGCGGCGCTCCGGTGAAAGGGCCTGATGGCAACTATCACTTGTTCTATTCTCGCTGGCCCGTGAAGGTCGGCTTCGCACCAGGTTGGGCGATTCATTCGGAAATCGCTTACGCTGTTTCAGATCATGCGAACGGGCCCTACCAACATGTCAACGTTGCACTTCCTGCGCGCGGCATCAATCCGGCCACGGGTAAAAAATTCTGGGATGCGGACGTCACACACAACTCGAACGCGTTCTTTCACAACGGAAAGTTTTATCTCTACTACATGGGCAACTGCGGCGACGGAAAAAGCTACCCGATGCACCGCAACAATCAACGCATCGGCGTCGCGATCGCAAGCAATCCCGCTGGCCCATGGAAACGCTTGGATGCTCCAATCGTCGATATCACCGATGACAAGAAATCGTTTGATTCCCTCTGCGTCACCAACCCCGCTGCCTGCATGCGTCCGGACGGTGGCGTCGTCCTCGTTTATAAAGCGGTGCAACACATCGCAGGCAAGGAAATGGGCGGAAATGTCCGCTACGGCGTCGCACTCGCAGACCACCCGGAAGGCCCATACATCAAAACTCCCGGGAAAATCTTCGAAGCCGAAAAACCCGGAAAACATTGGATGCTCGCAGAGGACCCTTTCATCTGGTATAGCAAAAAGTATGGCCAGCGCTACTACGCTGTCACGCGCGACGTCGTCGGCACATTCACTGGGTCACCCGGCGGGATCTGCCTCTTCCAGTCTGACGATGGGCTGAATTGGAAAGCCGCAACACACGCGAAAATTCTCGATAAGAATTTTCCACTCGAGGGCGGAAGGAAAAGCGATTCAACCATCGAGCGCCCCGCCTTGCTGATTGAGGAGGGCGAAGCGACCTATCTGTTCGGCGCGACCGATGGCTACAAAAAGAACGGTAAAATCAGCAGCAACGTCCAAATCCCGTTAGTCCCATAAATCCAATCATTCCCATCTCCATGAAACCCCTCCTTGCCTCGCTCCTTGCCCTCACTCCCATCGCTTCAGCCGACGAGGCTGCTGACGCACAAAGCGCCGCGCTGGAACAAATCGCTCAAAGGCCCATCAGCTCCAACAAACACCCGGATGCCCAATGGTTTCCAGACGCAGGACTCGGCTTGTTCATCCACTGGGGCCTCGCTTCGGTCGGTGCCACCGGCGACCTATCCTGGGGCATGCTTGCAAACAAGCCATGGAAGGACCAAACCGTCACACCTAACACTTACTACGGCTGGGCGAAGCAATGGCAAGCGGACAACGTGGATTATGACACACAGCTCGCTCAAGC
>JBILPN010000014.1:0-14177 GCA_044373865.1 Luteolibacter sp.
GCTCCGTGGCATAAAGCGCATTCGCCTGAGCGAGTCCGGCGATTCGCTTGATCGTCGTGACCGTGTGCGCACTTTGCCGCATTTTTTTAGTTCCTAGCAAGGCAACCGTGGCAATGGTGACCATGATCGTGATGGTTACCAGAATCTCGACCAAGGTGAATCCGCTAGAACGTGATGGTGTTGAATTTGACGAGGTTTTCATGGGACTTTGATTGGTTCGTGGAGTCGTTTTTAAGAACTGAATCCTAAGTGAGACGCTTCCAAGAATCGGTGGTGGGTTTTCAAAGACGAACGACTGAGCGTTCGCTTAAGACCAGAAAGTAGAGACTTCTGTTGAGAACGCAACGCAAAAATTGCATAGAGTTGCACAATTATTTGCGAATTCGGCGAATTCGTGCCAATTCCTTGCGTGCGTTTTCGAGATTGGGTGTGAGATCGAGCGCGCGCTGCAGGAAGATTTCAGCCTCCGCGGTCTTGCCTTGGCGGGCAAGGATGGAGCCGACAAAATAGTGAGGCCATGATGCGTGGGGCAGTTGTTGGCAGATCGATTTACCTTGCGCGGTTGCATCTGGCAGACGCCCGGTGCGCTCGAGAAACTGCGCGTAATTCCAGCGCACAAGCGTATCCTCAGGCGCGCGCGCAAGCGCGGCTTCATACATCCGTTGATCACGAAGCGGCGAGTGTCGCGTGGTCTTCGCGTCCACCGCCTTCATCCGAAGTTTGCAATATTCCAAATTCCGCGAGTGGCTGGATTGTGCGGTGAATGGGGCAGTGGAAATTCGTCCAAGTGCCACATCCCAGAGCCGCTTTTCATCCCACACCGTGGCCGCCAAACGCTGCTCGCAGGCTTTAGCTTCTTGATCTAGAGTTAGGTCAATTCTCGTTTTGGCAATTTGCTCCGGAATTTTTGTTTCGACCGCATCCGCAAGAGCGCGGGCAAGCTTGAAATTTCCTGTTTGGGTGAGATGCACATGCTCATAGAACAACTCCTGTCCAGGGATCCCGTTGGGAGATTGTTGAGAGAGTGATTCGACAGAATCCACTCCGGCCACTAGATTCCCCTCAATTGCCTCCGCGATGATTTCGTTGATTCGAGTGTCTGCGCGCACGACCAAAGCGTCGCAATCCCTAGCACGCGTGAATGCTTCATGCGCACCCGTGAAATTTTTCAAAGCGAACATGCAAGTTCCGGTGCGGAATTGCAGTTCGGCGAAACTTGAATCCATGGCGGCAGCCTTCGCATAATGATCCAGCGCGGCTTGGAAATTACCCGCCTTCTCAAGCCGCTTTCCATTGGTGAACCAATCTTCCCATTGAGCACGCTGAATATTGGTTAGATCTGGTGAGTGCAGGGAAACAAATGGCGAGCAGTCTTTCAGATTGCTCGGGACGGTGCTGAGAACCACCGGGACACCCGCCTGCTTGCCGACACGGAGAATGTCTGATAGGTTGGTTTTAAAGTTAGTATAAACTTGCATCCGGCCGGGATCATCATACCGCAGCGGATTCTTGCGAAACATCTCGATGCCCGCCCAAGATTTTGGAACCTCGTGGCGACTTTGAATTCCTGCAATCGCCTGATCCATTAGCTGGCCAAGGCGCGTGCTTTTGATTGCTAGAACAGCTCTAACCCACTCGATGGTCGGAGCTTTCCTCCCGAAAACCGTCGAGGCACCGTAGGGGCCGATCATTTCGTTGTTCCCCATATAAATCACCCAGAGATCCCCCTCGTGGCGTGCGCATTCCCTGGCGATGGGCAGGATCACGTGCGAGTTGATTGCCGTGATTGCGACGTTAACCAGCTCGAAGTCAGTTGTGGGATAGCGTGCTTCTAGCAGCGACTCAAGATAGCGTCCCATTCCAAAAGATGGGTCAGGGTCACCATACGCCGCCGACTCACCTAGCAGGAAAATGCGATAAGTTCCTTGAGGCTTCTGTGCGGCCATGCGCGATGACAACGGGACCCTGGCAAGAGATGCGGGAAAAAACCGTGTGGTGAATTTTTCGTTAGGAATGAAGAACTCCTTGCCCTCGATGGTTGAGGGAAGGAACAGGCGAGTGGAAGCTCCGAAGCCAGCAATACGCAAACCGAGTTCCAGCAAACCCAGCAGCACGAGAGGAACCAGAGTTGCGGCGACCACGCCCATCACCCGGCGCTTTCTAGCAGATAAATATTGCTTCGTTTGCGGTGCCGTGTGCGCAGCAGCATGTGCCGCGTTCACTGCCTTGCCTTTTTTAACCTTGCGTTTCAAGGCAGTGGAGCTTGCACCGTGGAATTCTTGGATTGAGGCACCCGTTTGGGCGACAGTTTCACCTGCAAGGTCCATTGCCGGACTTCATGCGGGGCGAGAAGGAAAAGGGGGGACGGCTCGCGTAGGTCTGATAGGCGATCCACGGGTGCATTGGTCGGTTCGATTGCCCAGTGATGGAGTCCTTTCCAAAAACCGCGAGTGATCCAGATGCCGGCGTATGGAAGCAATGCCGCCGGCCACGAAAGAGCGATCCGAGCACCGTTTGCAGCTTGGATTTCCGCACGCCCCTTGGCGAGCGGGCCGAGGAATACCTTGGCGGCTGGTGAGATGCCCGGCGGGAAAATGGCCCGGGACAAATCATTGCCCGGCCATGGCTGCACTTCCTGGCCGCCGGGGCTGAGGCAGGTTTTCTCAGTGCTGCGAATTTGATCACCGCGTTTCCAAGTGAACAAAGGATGCCATGCCCAAAGAAAGGGCGTGGGAGAGTCTGCTAGGTTTTTAATTTGATAGTCGAAACTCAGCTGATTCTTTCGAAGAGAGATCCGCCGTTCGAAATGGATAGGCAGGGACTTCAATTTCCAGCGGCAGCTAAAAGCCCCGTCCGAGGTGACTTCAAATTCTGGTGCATGGTTCCACAACTCGCCGTGGTCTGGCAGCGATTTGCGACCCACCTTGCAGGGCAGCACCGTGGGCAGGCACTCATCGATCCCGGCGCCTGGACTCGTTTCATAGTCGGTGGGATCGCTCGGCCGCCAGATGCGGCGCTTGCCCGCGGGAGCCCAACCATCGAGCCACTCGCGGTTGGAAATACGATCTTTCAGCGAGACGATACGCCCGCCCAGTTCCGGGGCGAGCGAGAGTGAAATGGCATCATTGGCCAAGGTGTGGATCTCAAACTCACCGACTTTTCTGCGAGTGTGGCGGAGCTTCATCTTATTCGGGTTTGGCGGTTTGTACGGTCAAACCTTTAGGTTTTGCAAGCAACTTGGTGCCGTCTGAGAATGCTACGTTCAGCGAGCTATCACCAAAATTGTATGCAGCATAGGTTTTCACTCCATTTTTCTTGAAGACATTGGTGAATGGATGATCTGCGATCACGCTGGCATCGTTGAGGCCGAGTGTGTTCAAGGTTTCGATCCAATGATACATGAAAGCGTGCGTATTTCCGCCTTCTAAACTGCAATCCGGAGTTTTTGTCATGTAGTCCGATGCCATGGAGGGATCGTTAAGCGCGTTGAACATGACGACGAGATCGCCCCAGCCATTGTTGTAGTTATTCCCTTCCGCCCGTTTCTCAACAATGCGGTCATGGTTCTTTTTGACATAGTCGGGGTAGCGCCCCATGTAGATGGATGCGGGAGTGAAAGGCAGCCAGTTGATGCCGTGGATGCAGTCGATATCACCGGAAAACCAAGTGGCAAACGCGCCTTTGCCACCCCAGACCATGCCGAGGGCAACTTGTTCGAAATCCTTAGGAAAATTCGTTCCTGAGACATCAAACCAATATTCCTCCACGGCGGTGCGTTCGATATTGAAGAGAGACAATCCCGTATCGCGCACGGCCTTGTCGCCTGTTGCCTCGCCCCAGAGCATCATGCCATACCATGCGTTCAGTGATTCGGAAGACGACTCTTGGTTATTGCCATCCGCGAAATTTGCATCCCCAGAAGCCCACGAGTGTCCGGCATATTTGTCAAAGCAGCGGATGTAGGGAAACATCGAGTCAGACCTGCTAGGCGAGGCGATGTCGCGGATGAGCAGCATCACCATGGGGCCCCATTGCTTCGCCCAGTCCGGGTCCAAGCGTGCGATTTCACCTGCGGCACGGATGAAATAACCGTAGTGGAAGTGGTGATCGTTGAGTGGCATGTCGCTGCCATACGAAGGCTTGCTGCCGATCATGGAACCCCACGTGGCATCGTAATAAAACAAGGGAGCAGTTTCATCGGGGGAGGCAGTGAACCAGTTCTCCAAGCGCCGTTTCAACTCATCGATGAAGACCTTTTGCAAGTCCGGCGCACCGGCCATCTCCGCAATGCCGCTGAGTGTTGTTAGGCGGCCGAGAAGCTTGCCGTCCCAGTAGGTATCGGCGAAATCCGCAGGCGATTTTTTGGCTTCCGCTTGCAGATATCCGAGCATCCGCTCCTTATCCTTGATGCCTTGTGCAGGGAACATCGGGAGCACTCCTTGCACGGGCACTTCCGTGGTAAATTCCGAGCCGTGGCCGACCTTCATTTCACCGCGCACCGACTTATATGACATCGTTGTCAGCGGGCTGGCAGTGTATTTCCATTGATGCGGATAGAGTGAAAAGATTGTTCCAGTTTCCGAGCCTTCCCAAGCTTTAGTCTTGAAGCTGTAAGTGGCCTTGACCTTGCCCGCGACCGGTTGATAGGCGACTTGAGTGTCCACCACATGGCTGTATGCGTAGCGTTTGAAGAGTGCGAGCGTCTCCGGCTTGTCATCGGGCAAGAGAGCGACGGATAGATAGTTTTTGCCCGAAGCCACGTTAGAGAATGAGGTGCCGTCGATGCCAGTCCAAGAGGAACCGGTGGGGCCGAAGAGTCCGTAATGGTTTCCGCGAATGGTGACTCCGAGGACCGCGTCATTTGCCGAGCCGGACCAAAGCGTCGGCTTGTGGACGAAATTCAGCACGGGATCCGCTCCGGCGTAGGTGGAGTAAATGAACGGGCTACCATGGCCGAAGCTCGTGTTGAGTGTTGCGGAGCCGCCTGTGAAGGCCGCCGTCACGAACCAGTCCGAGTAGCCACCGCATTCCGCCGCTTTAAAAAGCGCGCCGGACGAGAGGCCGATTTTGAAATCCCCGTCCTTGGTGATGCCACCGCCCATGATGGCATCCTTGCCGCCGACGAGACCGGAGCCTGGGTAGCTGATTGCCAGCCCTTCCTGGCTGCAAACCATGCCTAGGGGGTGAGGGAACAAATTCGCGGAAAATTCCTGCCAAAGCAGCGAACTCCACCATTGTCCGGTGACGGTTGGGCCTTTCACATCTGCAGTTTTATAAATTTTCTTTGGAAGTGGATTGCAGCCTTCTGGCATCTGCGTCGTGTAAGAACCGGCTCCGACAGCGATGATTTCGCCGGTGGTGGAGGTGGGAGATGTGCAAGAGAGAACGGCGCTTGCGAGCGCGATTCCGGACATGGAGCGGAGAACGGGGTTTCTTGAGGAGCTTTGAGAAAGAATTTTCATGGGTTTGGTCTGGGTTGGTCTTGCACTCGGCGGTGATCTTACGGCGGCCTGAACGCTTTAATTGCATAATTTTGCAATAATTTGTCGAGTTTAAATTTTCGCTGAAATTTCACGAAGAATTTGAGTGATCTCCGTCGCGATTGAGGCGGCGGAGGCGAGGAAATTTGCGCGAGCAAGGACCCGCAGCGAGCGTTGCGCGGCAGGAGCAGCGTGCAGGGCGCTTAGAGGCCTTTGAAGCCAGCGTATGGTTGATAGGTTCCGGTTGGAACGCTGGCAGGCCGCCATTCCCGATTGAGGCGGCGGAATTTGTTGATGAAAACGGTGGGGTCCGCCCAGTTCACCAGATCTGAAGGCACGCCGCTGCGGCTCATTCCGATGCTGAGATTGTGGCGGATTTCGAAATGCAGGTGGGCGGGGTACATGCCGGAATTCGTGCCGATGGTCCCGATTTGTTGGCCGCGTTTGATGGGTTGGCCGACTTTTACCATGATTGCGTTGAGGTGCCCGTTGAGCGTGTCGCAATATTTCACCTGGCCGGTTGCGGGGTCACGGTAGGCGTGGCGAGTGAGGACGACATTGCCCCACCCGGCGCGAACGTTGTGAGCGAAGGTCACGATGCCATCCGCGATTGCGTAAACAGGGTCGCCGAGATCCGAGTTTCCGCCAGCGCGGCCATTCCAATCCTCGCCAAAATGTTGCGGTGCGCGGAGACGAAGGCCGCGTGATTTGTAATAGCCAGCGGCGTTGGGCTTGCCAACCGGGAAGTCAAAGCCGTCCGCGAGATTGACGCGGGCTTGTTGGGCGGTGGCGGTTTGGGGAATGAAAAAAATTCCAGCGAAGACTGCTAGGAATGCGTGGCAAAGCGTGCGGGGAGCCGTCATCAGGGGCGAGTCCACCCGCCATGGGCAGGTGCGGCAAGTGCAAAAAACGCGGCATGACTGGAAGCCATGCCGCGTTGAAAGAAACCGAGGAGCTGCTGGCTCAGTTCGACTCACCAATTTGCACCGGACGATAGCCGCCGATGGACTTGAAGTAGAGGATGAGTAGCAGATAGATCAGGGCCATTCCGGCAGGGATGAAAGAGTCCACCTTGAGCGTGTTCCGATTGCCTTGGATGTCCGAGGCGATGACGGTTTTCTGGGCTTCCGTGCGTTTCTCGACCTCCGTGGTCTTGGCCTCTTCAAGGCGCTTGCCATCGATCGGGGTGACGGGTGCGAAGGAAAGGAACTTGCTGTCTGCGCCGGTGTTTTTCCATTCCTCGAAGAGGGCGCTGTCCGTTTTGCGGAGCTCCTCAGCGGCGAAGCGATCCTTGGCGTAGCCGAGGCCAGGACCACCGATGAGGCCGGCGGACATCATGCCGACGCCGCCCATGAGGCTCATCGCGATGGCACCCGTGCGTGGGAAGCGGTCGCCAGTGACGGCGAGCATGGTGGGCCAGAAGAAGGTTTTACCCAAGGCATAGACAAGCAATGCGCCAAGTGCAGGGCCGAAGCTTGAAACCGCGCTGACGAGATTGAGACCAAGGCAGGCGAGCAATGCACAGACGAAGAGAAGTCCGATGGGCTTGAGGCCGAGGCGTGTTTCGATGAAGTGAGCGCAGAAGCGGAGGAGGAACATCATCAACGAGGTGAAGACGAAGAGGATTTTCCCTTGAGTTGGGGTGAGGATGGCACCGGTGATGTTTTGAATCCAGCCGTCGGTGCCGAGTTCCACGGCGCCGACGAGGGCGTGGGTGATGAAAAGCACGAAGAGGAGCCAGTGGCCGATGGCAAACTTGGTGATTTTACCGATCCATGCGAGCAAACCGAGTGCGATCACGGCTGAGACGATGGTCGAAGTCACGGCATTTCCGCCCAAGAGCGGGGTGAGAGTGCCTTTGAAGAAGAGATAGAGCATGAAGCAAACGACACCGCCGCTGAGGAGGCCGACGTCCTTGAACATTTCGCCAATTTTGAGGCCCTTTGCGGACGCTTCGGATTTTGGATATTTTTGGCCGAGGAACATCACGCCGTAAGCCACGGTCGGGACGAGGTAGAGGGCGAGCTGCCATTTCCAGTTCCATGCGTTTTCGCCGCTGCCGAGGGTCCATCCGATGAGGCCACCGAAGACCATTCCGAGCGGCCAGCTTGCGTGAAGGATATTCAAGTAGTGGTTGCGCGCGTTCGGGAAGAGCGTCGCGACAAGTGGGTTGGCGACTGCTTCGAGCGTGCCATTGGCGGCACCGAAGGCGAACATGCCCCAGAAGAGAATCTGGAAGGCCGCGTCCGTGGTCATGCCCGGCATGGCGGTGAAGGTGATGACGGCCGAAAGCACGTGGAGGGCGAAGGCGGCAGCAACCAGCTTGCCGTAGCCAATTTTATCGACGATGATGCCGCCGATAATGATGCCGAAGCAGAAGCTGGTGAAGCCTGCTCCGCCGATGGCTCCGAGTTGGGCACCGGTGAAATTGAAGTCGGATGCCCAATTTCCGAAAATTCCCCCGCGGATGCCGAATCCGACGCCGGCAGCTAGAATGGCGGTGAATCCGGCCCATAGGAGCCGTTTGGCATTAGGGATTGGTGATGCGGCGATTGCGTTCATGGTTGCTGTTGGATGCGATGGTGATCAGTGGAGTTTTGGCTGGATACCGAATCTTTCGCGAGTTAGGGCGGACTCTTGAGCGATGCAGGGTTTGGTTTTACAGTCAGTTGCAGTCCTGTCTTTCAGGGCATGCAGAGTTTTCTAGAGGCCAAAAGCGCCTGACGGCAAGCATCGATTGGCGACAATGCCTCAAATATCTGCATGACGGTGAATCCCGAAGGCGGGGATTTCGGAGAAAACGACGCAAGAATCCAGGTCCGCACTGGCAGAAACGCGGGAGTTTGGCCAAATGACCGAGTTTTTGACGATGGCTCCGGCCTCAATGACCGCGCCGGGGCCGACCACGGAATTTTCCAAGCGAGCGGCGGGATCGACGCAGGCCGCGGGGTGAATCGGCGGGGCTAGGGCGAGTTGGCGGTGGGCTTGGAGGTAAGAATCCCGGTCGCCGAGATCAAGCCAGACGCCGTCGTCGAGGGTGATGGCTCCAAGTTGCCCGAGCTTGGCAAGTGCGAGAAAGGCGGGAATGACGGAAATTTTTTCGTTCGCCGGAATCAGGTCGAGGAAACTCGGCTGAATGCAATAAATGCCGCTGAAAATGTGGGTGCCATCGGCATGACCGAGCATTTTCCGAATATCAGTGACGCGCGTGCCGGTGGAATCCAGCGCAATGTGCCGGGCCAGCCCGTGGGACCGGAGGGCGAGCGTGACGGGAAGGCCGGACTCTCGGTGGGCCGCGATGAGAGCACCCAGTGGCATGCTTGAAAAAATGTCGCCGTTGTGAACCAGCAGGGGGTCATTTCCAATCCACTCTTGGATGTTTTTCAATCCGCCGCCAGTTTCGAGCAGTCTGGGCTCGTGAAAAAAGCGAGGCTTCACGCCAAGATCAAAATTTTCCCATGCGCCCGGAAGATGGTGTGTGTTGATCGCAAAATCTTGTGCGCCGGCGCGTGCGCAAGCCTCCATGGCCCATGCGGCAAGCGGCCGGTGGAACAACGGAACCAGCGGCTTGGGCAGGCGATCCGTGAGCGGTCGCAGGCGATTGCCGAGTCCGGCACCGAGGATGAAAGCTTTCTGCACGCCGATTGCTTTGACTTGTGTGGCCGGTAATTTCAAGCTCCGCGTCCCAGCCTGCATCATGCCTGAACTTCCCGAAGTCGAAACCACGCGCCGCGGCATCGAGCCGCACGTCACGGGCGTCCGCGTGCGCGAAGTCATTGTCCGCCGTGGTGATTTGCGACAGCCGGTTTCCGCGAGCATCCACGACCTCGAAGGCCAGCGGATTTTAAGCGTGGGCCGGCGCTCGAAGTATCTTTTGCTGGGAATCGGGGATCGCTCGACTCTGCTGATCCACTTGGGAATGTCTGGGAGCCTGCGTCTGACCGATCCAGCGGAGGATTGGAAAAAACACGACCACGTCGGCATCACCTTGGAAAATGGCAAGCAGTTGAGATTTCATGATCCGCGGCGATTCGGCCTGGTTCTGCGCCTGACCGAGGCGGATCCGCTCACACATGCCTTGCTGGAAAATCTGGGGCCGGAGCCCTTGGAAGACGACTTCACGGTGGATCAACTTAAGTCCGCCTGCGCCAAGCGTTCCGCAGCGATCAAACTGGTGATCATGGACTCAAAGGTCGTCGTCGGCGTGGGAAATATCTATGCATCCGAGGCCTTGTTCCGAGCGGGGATTTTGCCAAAAACGCCGGCCCACCGTCTCACACGCCCCCGCCTTCAGAAACTGGTGACGGCGATTCGCGAGGTTTTAGCGGATGCGATCCTTGAAGGCGGGACCACCTTGCGGGATTTTCTAAACTCTGACGGGAAGCCAGGGTATTTCAAACAGCGTCTCTTCGTTTATGAGCGCAAGGGAGAGCCCTGCCGCGTGTGCGGGACGCCCATCGCGCATGCGGTGCTTGGCCAGCGTTCGACGTATTGGTGCCCGCGCTGCCAGAAGTAAATCAATCAAAAAAACCCCCGCCCACTTGCGCGGACGAGGGTTCCAGCTCACATGCGATTTCGAGGCTTATGGATTTGGCAGTGCCAGACGATAGAACTGCTTGTCTGCCGTTTTGGGCAGAGTGACACTCATGTTAGACTGGGCGGGCTCCCAAGTGGTGAGTGAGGATGACTGCTGCAAGGGCAATGTTAGCGTCACTGTTTCCCCCTGGGCCTGCACCAGCAAATTGCCAGAACCGCGCAGGTCCTGAATGCTGGTTTCGTTATAGAGGTCATACAGTCCCGGAGCGCTCACCACATCGTTGCGCCCTGTGCTGCGGACGCCGTCAATGGTGCTCGCTAGGCTTGGATCCGTATTCACCAAGGTGGGATCAATGCCCAGCGCACTCAGGGTGCTTGTGAAACTATTCAAGCGCCAAATCTCACTTTCAGTTAGTTCGATCACGGAATCGGCACGAATGCTGAGATTCTGGATTCGCAGGTCATTGATGGCAGTGGTATCGGCGACGGAGTAAGCATTTTCCGGAGTGCCGTGCTTGGTGCTGAGGTAATTGGCGATCGCGGAGATTTCCCCCAGGGCATTGACTGGCAGTTGCGGACTGGCAGTGAAGCTGAGAGTCTCATCAGCAAGGATCGGTCCCAAGCTGCCATCGCCAAGCAAGTAACGGAATTGATCGCCATTGGCTTTGGCCGGGTAGCCATCACCATCGTTCGCGAGGAAATTCAACGTCACGATCTGGATGGACGCCGGAGCATTGTCAAGGATCTCACCGTTCTGGCAAATCACCGCGACGCTTGCGCCGCTTTCATTTAACAATGTCATGCTGGTGATGCGATTGCCTGCTGGAAGCCCTGGATCCCACGAGAAGGAAACTCCGCCAACTTGTGGGAAGCGCCCTTGGTTAGGCCATGAGGCGACGCCGTGTTCGAGGAGAGCCTTCAGCCCGGTGGGCGTGGTCTGGAAGGTCATCAATTTGTTATTGAAGCGCAGAGCGTTTTCCACATCCAACAGGGAGACACCGCCCGCGAGCTTACCCACGCTTGGATTGGCCGTGGGAGGAAGTTTTTCCGAACTTCCTCCAGCACTTGAAATCGCACCGATCTGCGCACGGATGCCACCACCATTTTTGAGGGAAACGATCGGTGAGTTGCCGCCAATGATTGCCCGCAGCGCCGCGCTGTTCGCGTCTGCTGAGATGCTGCCAAAGTTGGTTTCCTCGGAGCGGACGAAAGCGCGCTCACCTTCTAGATAGACCTCGGTGTAGCCATAAACGATGCCATCTTTGATATTGATCACTCCTTGGACTGCATCGGTGATGGCTTTAACTTTAGCTCCTTTCGTGCCAGAGGCGAAGGCGCTGGTGGCCAACTCGGACTCCTGAACTCCCCAAGCCGCGGCGACATTTGCAGCCGTCGTGGCATAGGCTCCATTCTCCGAAATCCGACCGCTCAAGGCAGGCACAATCACCTGTCCGAATGCGTCAAAGTCCACGATGAGCCGCCCCAGATAGGTGAACTCGTTGTCCGTGTTGACGATGAGAGTCGGCACCTGATCCAACCCAGAAGTCACGAGTGGATAGGTGTTTGCAAAGTCCGCTGCATGGCCGGGGAATTCCACTGCAAGGTCGTCCGCATCTCCCAATCTCGTGTTGGATCCAGCGGCGAGGATGATGTCCACGCCACGCAGTTTGCTTGCTAGACTTTGCTCGTTGGTGATCTGCTGGAGGTGGGAAAGCAGAATGATTTTATTCACCCCCTCTGCGGTGAGCTCGTCGATGTATGGCTGCACTTGGCTGGCAAGGAGATCCATGTCATCCGTCTCACCATTCGCACCAGTTCCGCCCGGGAAGCCTTTGACTTCCGTTCCGCTAGGCGATGAGATGCTTTCGATCAATTGCGTCGTCACGCCGACCAAGCCGATTTTCTGACCGCCCTTGACGATGACCGCGCTTGGGACAATTTTCCCGTGCTGGGTCGATGCGTTAGGAATTTGGGTCGCAGGACCATCCAATACAACTTCGGTGAAGCGGGTGCTCAATGCTGAGTCGCCAGAGAAGTCGAGGTTTGCGGTGATGTGTGGAAATTTGGCACCACCCCACGCTCCATCATTGCGGATGGCATCGGCAAAAACGGCGGATCCCAAGTCCCACTCATGGTTGCCGATGGCAGATGCCTCGACGCCAATCTCGTTATGAATTGCCAAGTCTGGGCGGGCAAAGGCGGTTTTGCCGACAGCGCTCACGGAGTTCAATGCAGGATCCGTCCCAGCATTGAGGAAGGGACTCGGGATAAAATTGTCACCACCGGCAAGGATCAAGGTATTGGCATGCGTTCCGTCAAATGCATCGACGAGCGCTGCCAGATTTGGCGCGGTTTGAGAGGCTAACAAGCCCGCTTCTGCATCGGCGAAATGCAGCAATTGAAGGGTGTAGGGTGCCACGGAATAAAAAGTCAGCGTGTTGCTGGTCTCGTTGGTCACGGCGATCATTGCTTGGTGATTTGGCGAGTTTTCCGCAGAGATGAACGTGATGGCCTCGGGATTGGCGTCCGTAGCGGTTCCGACAATTCCAGCGTAGTGAACGGCGCCGGGATCGGTGACATCGAAGGCCATCACGCTGCGTGCACGCTCAAGCGCGACGAATGCGTAAGTGCGACCGTTGACTTGCCCGATGCTGACGCCCTCAGGCTCGCAGCTTTTCGCATCACTGCGACCGTCGTCAAACCAAGGTGTCCCAAGCGCTGCGACCGTCGTGTCGATGAGGTCGCCGCTGTCATAGATGCGGTTTCCAGAAGAATCCAAAATTGAAATCGAGCGACCACCGTAAGAAAGGATGCGGTCGATGTCGCCATCCCCATCACTGTCACCACGCAGGCCAGGCACGTTAGAGACCACAAGGCGGCCAAGATTTGCATTCAATTTCAAGCTTGCCGCATCAGGAAATGCTAGAGGGTCCAGCACATAAGCGGCGTTGCCAACAGTGCTGGTCTCACTCATGAAGTCGTTGCGGTCGTCACCTTCATTGGCCGTCACATAGTAAGTCTGGCCTGCGGCGCTGAACGATGCGATGGCGTCTGGCATATACATGCCGAAGACGGGCTTGCCCGTGGCAAGATTGACTCCGCCATCCTGATCGCTAAAATCAGCGAACAGCGCACTGTAATCCTTTTCACCAAGTGGCACAATGGAGGTGAAAGTCGCGGTGGCGATGTCAAGGATGGCCACCGCATTGGCCTCCTGCAAGGTGACCATCGCTTGAGAACTGTCAGGTGAGACTGCGATGTATTCTGGCTCGAAATCCAGTGACGGCAGTTTGAGCACACCAGGGCTGGATTCAAAAATGCGGACTCCGGCAGACTTCAGCGCGGCGGCTTGGTCGTCAAATGCGGTGAAATCGACAAGAGTGGCACTCGGGTTCGCCATATCCGTGACGTCAATGATCGTGACCGATCCAAGAGTTGGATCCGTGCCATCGCTGAGCATTTGCCCCTCATCCGGAGTGAGCACTTTGGTCCCATCCGGGGTGAATAGAATGCTATCAGGCAACACGCCGACCTCAACTTTGCTGATGAAAGAAGCGTCGGCCGCATTGAGGAAGACCACGTGGCCTTTACCTGTTGCAAGTGCATTGGGGACCGCCACCGCGACTTTTCCGTTGGATACCGCAACGCTTGTGATGTCGGTGGAGTTGAGCCCGATGGCCGGAGCGGTGAAGTCCACGATGCTGATGAGACGAGGCAGGGCGGGATTGCTGCTATCAATGATTTGCAAGCCAAGGCTCGAAGTAACAAACAGACGCTTGCTCACAGGATCGAACGCAGAAATTTCGGCGCCGAACAAAGGCAGAGATGAAATTTTCGACATCCGCAACTGGCCTGCTGGGACCTGGTTTGTGTCCACGGAAATCGTTGGTGGTGCGGGAGGAGCAATATTGATGGAAAAGAGTCCGTTGGTTCCCGGCGAGCCAATGCTGGCGATGGAAGCTGCTTGCGACCGCGCTTCCAAGTTGCCGATGTTAGCAGCGATGTAAACTGGGCTGGAAGTGGAATTTCCATCCCACACGGCGGAAACGGAATTGCCCAAGCTCGCACCAGCGGAGGGACCGGCATGGCCTCCTAGCGGCAGCGCCGAGCCGGGCCTAGCAAAAGGAGCGATGGTCACCGGACTGGTGATCGCACTGGATT
>JBILPN010000384.1:0-4193 GCA_044373865.1 Luteolibacter sp.
AAACGCTCCAACATCCGGAAAGACGGTCCGCGCAAAAGAACGATCCAAAGTCGCGCTGTTGAAGGAAAAGCGGTGAAAGCCTGTCGCCCCGATGACTTGGGTGAAATCTTGCCCCCCATCTCCCCAACTCAAGGCCCAATTGCCGTTGGCTGCATACTTGTATTGGACCACTTGGGCGAGCGTGCCGAAGCGATAATCGAGGGTCCATTCGTATTGCGCGGTCAGACTGGAGGTGTCTCCCTGAATCATCGCGTTGTCCGCAGATCCGTCCACTTGCCACATCGGGTCCGTGTAATTGCCCGGAACAGCCATCGTCTCATAATTTGCAATCAGCGGGTTAGAAAGATAGCCCAAAACCGACGCCAACTCATCCCCGTCACTCACACCATCTCCGTCTGTATCCGCGATGAGTGGATTGGTCCCGCTATCTTGTGGAGATAGATAAATTCCAGTGCCGGTTTCCACAACATCCAAGAGCCCATCACCATCGTCATCATCGTCAAGCTCGTTGGATATTCCATCACCATCGGTATCGGTATAATCAACCGTTAGCGAGATCGCCTGCAATCCTGGCTCAGTCTCAAAATTCATGGCATTGATCGCCCCTCCAATGTCAGCCGCAGAAGATGTTAGCGAGCCGAGCACTTGATTGGATGCATATTTGCTCTCCCCATTTATCAGCAAGGCCATCAATTTAATCGGCTGACCTTCACCGTTAGGGACGCCCATTTGAGCAAGCCCCAGCGACATTTCCACCCCCAGCGTGGCCTCGGAAGCCGCAGCTGGAACCCCATCCCACAAGGTTTTCACCCCACTGACAAAACTCCCAACAGGCATCGGATTGCCCGGACCGGAATTCCCAAGATAACTTCTGACACCCGTGGTAAAATTATAACTGTTCACGAAGGCGTCCGATCCGCTTCCATAAACTCTTACTGCGTAATCCGGAGTAAACCCTTCTTCAAACGTGAGCCCCGCACTGCTAGAAGTTCCTAAATTGTTGATTGTCCCCTCATCCCCCCCGGAGCTGATCAAATTGTTCGGAATGAACGAAACTCCACCAGGCTTGGAGTCGATGAACAAAATCACGGCATTGCCTTGCGCGCTGCCAGCGATGGACACGAACAACTCTGAGCTCGATTGCGCGGTGTGCAGGTTTCCGATCGAGTTGGTCGATACACCATCAACGGTATCCCAATTGCTCACAAGTGTCTGCACCGAGCGCTCAACATAGCCCTCGTCTGCATCGCGAACGCCGTCCAAACTTACACTTTGCGCTTGGCTCAACGGGGCCGTGATTCCGAGCAGAGATGCGAACACGACCACCGAGGAGCGGCGCCCTCTTGGATTGAATATGGGTTTCATGGGATTTCTGGGTATGGGTTAAATCAAGGAATCACGCAGAATTTTCACCAACCCTGCGGATCATTTCACATGCCCAAGATTCACCCGGGCAATTAATCAAATGTCCCAAACCCACGCGGCGTTTAACTTTTTTTCAAAAGAAATTCCATGCCGCCCCACAATTTCCGTGCCGTGCCGCCTCTTGCAGACCCGCACCGACCGCACCGAATCGGTCTATTGCGGCTTTGGCAGCGGTTCGTCACCCAAACGACGGTCCAGATCCGCAACCCGCTCCCACGGGCACCGCTTCCGCTGATATTTCCGCCAAACCACGTCTCTCAACGAGCGCCAAACCTCCTCGCTTGGCTCATCCAAGCGGTCCCAAGTTGGGTCGCGCTTCTGGGTCGTCGTGAGTACAGTCCACTTTCCACCCTGGTAATTTCCCCGGTAGAACCGCTTCCCATCCTCGCCATTTTCCTGCCACTCGTGACTTTCCATGCGGTGAGACTGCCCCGCCCGCGACTGAGAAACAAGGGGGAATCCTCACTCAAGATAAGATCAGAATCGACTCGCCACACCAAATCGCCCACTCTCGCGCATGGCAATCATCGGCGAACGCGCATCCCTCAAAATCCTTCACGAGAAAACCTTCGGGCTTTTTCTCGATGGCGGTGAACTTGGAGAAATCCTGCTTCCTCGCCGCGAAATGCCCGCAACTTGGGCCATCGGGGATTTCATCGACGTTTTTCTCTATCTCGACTCCGAGGACCGCCAAGTCGCCACGCTCAAAACTCCCAAGGTGATGCCAGGCCAATTTGCCCGCCTCCGCTGCGTCGCCGTCACCGGCGTCGGAGCCTTCCTTGACTGGGGCTTGCCGAAGGATTTGCTCGTCCCCTTCCGTGAACAAAAAGTCCGCATGGACGTCGGCAAACACTACATCGTCCACGTCCACATCGACGAGCACACTGGACGGCTCATTGCCACCACACGCATCGCGCGCCACATGGACCGCACACCGCCTGACTTCAAGCTGGAACAGGAAGTTGATCTCATCATTTTCGGGAAAACCGACCTGGGTTACAAAGCGATCATCAACAGCACACACAGCGGCCTCATTTTTGCCAACGAAGTCTTCCAAAGCCTCCAACCCGGAGAGGCACTCAAAGGCTATGTCACCGCAGTCCGCCCTGATGGAAAAATCAACCTCAGCCTGCATCCCGCAGGCCGCGCAAAGGTCGATAGCTTGGAAAATCAAATTTTAGCAGAATTAAAAGCACGCGGCGGATTTTGGGCGCTTGGCGACCATAGCTCGGCAGAGGAAATTCACAGCGAGTTAGGAATCAGCAAACGCACCTTCAAGCAGGCAAGCGGCGCACTTTTCAGAAAACAAAAAATCACGATCTTGCCCAACGGAATCCGTTTGCTTGAACCGTCCGCCTAAGTGCGAAATTCAAAAAGAATTTCGCACCCGGCAAACGCCACTCAACGCACCGCGCCAAGCCGGGATGCCTCAGGAATTTCAATCAACTTTCCGGTCGCGCAATCATACACAAATCCGAAAATCGGAATGTCTCTTGGAACCAATGGATGCTCACGAATCCGCTCCACATCCTCAATCACACTTTGGTCGAGGTTTGAAAAAGTCAACCAGTTGATATAGCGCCCCTCGGGAGACCCCGGTCCGTCCCCAAGGTCTTCCCAACCAGCAGAACCAATGCTTGCCTGATGGAGGCTGCTGGCTAGCAACTTGCCCATGATTTCGTTGTTGAACGTCATCATTCCGCAGTCGGTGTGGTGAATCACAAACCACTCACGCGTCCCCAACAATTTGTAGGAAATCACCAATGACCGAATCGCATCGTCACTCGCACGCCCACCCGCATTGCGGATCACGTGCGCGTCGCCCTCAGCCAATCCTGCAAATTTTGCAGGATCCAAACGGGCATCCATGCAGGTCAAAACGGCAAAATGGCGGGCAGGTGGTATCGTCAATTGCCCTTTATCGCCAAAATCTGCGACGTATTGAGCATTTGCGGAGAGAATTTCATTTCGAATCGAACTCATGATGTTTGGATAGGGTGGGTTTGAAGTTGCTCAGAACTAAACAAGCAAGCGCCACCCCGCAACCGGAAATTCACCAGCGCACGATCCTAGCCACGCCGCTTTTTAACCGCTTTCTTCTGCTCAAAACTCACCATCTTCGGGTCAAACACCTCCGGTTCATACCCCGGATGCGCCCACTCGATCTCCCCGTGCAGAGCCTGCATATACTGGAATGTGCCGCCAAAATCCTCCGGCGGGCAAGCGCGCGCGCCCTCCAAAACTTCAGGCCCACCCTCCCCTGCAACCCACTTTTCAAACACAATCTCATGGATCCATTCATCCGCGAAGTCGTAGCGATACAAAATCCGAATCGGCAAGCGGCGCTTGCCTAGAAACTCCTTCACCGTCAACACCGCCTCATCCTGAAACTCACCCGCCGTTTGATCCTCCAATCCTATCGGGCCAATCACATCCACCAAACGCTTCCCCTTACCATGGCGGAATTCATGAGGACTCTTGTTGTCCCAGCCCATCACCGACTGCAACGCGTCACTGAACTGAATGAAGGTCACATCTCCTGAAATCGAAAATCGCCGCCAAATCTGCGGCTGAATCCCATACAAGAACACCTTCACCAACACCCGAGTCTCATCCTTCGTTTTTGCCATGCCCGCACCTTGTGCACCGCACCCGCCAAAAAATCAAATCGGAATTCAAGCAAGTGGCCTGCAAAGCACAAATGGCGAAACCACGAGCGCCTCAAACTCAATCTCACTCCCTTCCCACTGCATCACATGCAGCGCCTC
>JBILPN010000385.1:0-4182 GCA_044373865.1 Luteolibacter sp.
GGACGCCGACGTTGCGGGCGAGGCCTTCGAGCTTGGTGGCGTAGCTCCAGAGTTGCTGATAGGTTGAGCTGCTCTCGATGAGTTCCTTCAGTTCGGGTTTGGTGTCGTATTCGTTTTTGAGTTTAATATCGGGCTTGGCCTCGATCATTTTAGCGATGCGGTCGCCCTCACCGTAGGAAATTCCCATGACGCGGCACACGTCGCGGAGGACGCTTTTGGCACCAAGTTTGCCGTAGGTGATGATGTGAGAGACGCTGCGTTCGCCGTATTTTTTCCGGACGTAGTCGATGACTTCCACGCGGCGGCTCTGGCAGAAGTCGATATCGACGTCGGGAGGGCTCACGCGTTCCGGGTTGAGGAACCGCTCGAAGAGCAGACCGAAGCGCATGGGGCAGATGTCGGTGATGCCCATGGCGTAGGAGGCGAGCGAACCGGCGGCGGAGCCCCGGCCGGGACCGACGGGGATGTCGTTGTCGCGTGCCCATTGGATGAAATCCGCGGTGATGAGGAAGTAGGAGGCGAACCCGAGCTGGTTGATCGTGTCCACTTCGTATTTCAGGCGATCGGCGATTTCTGGGCTGAGTGCGCGCTCGGGGCCGTAGCGTTTCACGAGGCCATCGCGACAGACTTTCATGAGGTATTCCTCGCGCGGGCTGCCGTCAGGGGTGCCGAATTGCGGGTATTTTTCCGAGCTGGTGGAGTCGAGTTTGATCGAGACGTTGCAGCGCTCGGCGATTTCGAGGGTGGCGTCGCAGGCCCCGGGGATGTCCGCGAAGATTTCGCGCATTTGTTCGGCCGTTTTGAAATAAACTTCCGGGGTGTAGTGCATCCGGTTTTCATCGATCAGCAAGTGGCCAGTGCCGATGCAGATCATGACGTCGTGTGCTTCGTGTTCGTATTTATGGAGGAAATGCACGTCGTTCGCGGCGACGACTTTCAAGTCGAGTTCCTTGGCGAATTTCAGCAGGGAGGGGGTGACCAGGCGTTGGGGTTCGAGGCCGTGGTTGTGAAGTTCGACGTAGAGTTGATCCTTGCCGTAGATGTCCACGAGTTCCACGAGGGTTTCGCGGGCTTTTTCCTCGTCGCCGGCGCGCAGCCACTCGTTGACCGGGCCGGAAATGCAGCCGGTGAGGCAGATGACGCCCTTGGAAAACTCGCGGAGCGTCTCGCGGTCCACGCGGGGTTTTCCGTAGTAGAGGCCTTCCAGATTCCCTTTCGAGACGAGTTTGCTGAGGTTGGCCCAGCCCTCGTTGGTTTCGGCGAGAAGCGTCATGTGAGTGGCGCGTTTGCGGCCGACCACTTCGCGTTTGTCGCTCATCGAGCCGGGGGCGAGGTAAATCTCGCAGCCGAGAATGGGTTTGATGCCGGCTTTTTTGCAGTCTTGGTAAAATTTGATCGCGCCGTAGAGGTTCCCGTGGTCGGTCATGGCGACGGCGGGCATGCCAAGTTCAACCGCGCGTTTGGCGAGATCCTTGGTGCGGATCATGCCGTCGAGCAGGGAAAATTCAGTGTGCAGGTGGAGGTGAACGAAGGAGTCGGACATTGGGCGGGAAGACCCTAGCGATCCCTCGCAAGACCGCAAGCCGAGGGTCGCATGAATGTGAGGAGCCGAGGATAGTTCCTTGGTTTCCAGCGAGTTAAAGATTTTTTTCTGCCAGCATTGGCTGGGTCGTGCCGGGTTGGTCAAGCAGGGCACGGTGGCCGAACTGCATGCAGCGGTAGGCGACGAGCCAGCTCAGCCAAATGACAGGAATGGCAAAAACGAGCCCGATAATCAGGGAAAGGCAGCCAAGCACGGCGATGAGCAGCGAGAGCAGCACCAGGACGAAGAGATTGAGCCGGTTGTTAGTCGTGAGTGAGGAACTGTATTGAAAAGCCTCAAGGATTCCAAGGTCGCGATCCACAATGGCCGCCTGATAATGGCCAAAGCGCAGGGCGAGGTAGATGCCGGGGACGATCAAGAGGCAAAGCCCGATGCCAACCATCAGCACGTAGAGCAGGGTGGCGATGGCGGCTCTGAACAGTTTCCGCCCGCCGCCGAACAGCATGGAGACCGCGACCGGTTTGCCGGAAATCAGGTTAAGCCCGATGCGAGTCACGCCAAGGGACAGGAAAATTGAGAGAATCTGGGTCAAGAGCGAGTTGAGTGGACTGACTTGATCGGCTTTTTGAAATTCCGCCCAGAACCCGAGTTCGCTTGATTGGCTGGCGAAAGGCGGCGGTGGGGGAACGAGTTGGAAGGCCGTGTCCACCGCTTCAAGGATCATGCTGGCGAGGACGGAGACGCCGAGGTAGGTGATGCCGACGATGAGGACGATGCCAAAGTTCCTGAAGCAGAGCTGGAAGCCGCGTTTCACGCAGGCCATGACGTCGATGGACTCGCTGCCGTGGGGGATTTCTTGCCAGGCGCCGCTGGCCTCTGAGTTTTCTGGGAGGCTTGGGACTTGGGGCACGGTGCTACGAAGTTCCGGGACCATGCCAGCTGCAGTCCAATCCTTCATGTGTGCGGACCAGACGAGATCCTTGGCTGGGTCCAAGCCGCCGCCGCGCGAAATTTCGATGAGATCTTCAAGGCTGACCGGCCCGTGTTGCTTGTTGTCGCGTGCGTAATACCATTCGCTCATGCTCTGGCGAGGCTAGCAGTCAGAGCGGCCGCTGCAACTGCATTCCGCCTGCGTTCTTGAGCTTGCCGTGGGAGTGCTGGGCATTGTAATTCTCAGAGGTATGAAAAAACTCAGTGCGATTTTTGGATTGGCCGCCGCCATGTTGGTGTCACCTGTGGCGGTTGCCGCGGAGCCAGGCTTCACTTCACTCTTTGATGGCAAGTCCTTGGAGGGTTGGAAATTTAATGAAGCTGCCGACTCATTTTCCGTCGAGGACGGCGCGATCAAGGCGAGTGGCCGCCGCTGCCATTTGTTCTACACGGGGACGGTGAACCAGGGGAAATTCAAGAACTTCGAGCTGCGGCTCGACGTGATGACGCGCAAGAACTCGAATGGCGGACTGTTTTTTCACACGGTTTTCTGTGAGAGTGGTTGGCCAAGCGGTTATGAAATCCAGGTCAACAACACCCAAGGCGATCCCCAAAAATCCGGGGGGCTTTACAATACGGTGAAAAATTTAGAGCCCTTTGCCGACGACGCATGGATGCAATACGTGATTCTCGTGAAGGACGGGCTTGTGGTTTCCACGGTGAATGGAAAGGAGCTGGTGAACTACCGGGCTGAGCCAGCCACCAGCAAGTTGCTGCCAGATGGCGGAACTCTTGCCATCCAGTCGCATGATCCGGGCAGCACGACATTTTACAAAAATATCCGCATTCAGGTGCTGGATTGAGCGTTTCGGTGAAATCGCGCTTGATCGTCCACGGCGGCGGGGTTGCATTTGCGCATGAATGACGCGCCGCTTCAATCCTCTCTCCACGATCTCGGATTCTCCGAGCTGACGGACGTGTTGGCGGCGGATGGCGTGATTCTTCATCACGTGAAACCACTCTGGCGCGCGATCCACCGCGATGGCGAGACGGACCTGTCAAATCGGAATTTCCTCCCGCCGCTCAAACGCTGGGTCGAACAATTTGTGGGGCCGGGGAAGCGCTATGGGCTTGATGCCCCGGACGTCGTGGATGAAATCCGCAGCAGCGACGGTCTAACACGGAAATTTCTCCTCCGCCTGCGGGACGGGCAGACGATTGAAACCGTCCTCATGGGATATGAGGGCCGACACACGGTCTGCGTGAGCACTCAAGCCGGTTGCGCGATGGGCTGCGTGTTTTGCGCCACGGGTCAAATGGGTTTTGTTAGGCATTTGCGGCCGGGGGAAATCGTCGCGCAAGTCTTGCATGCGCGCAGGGTGCTCAAGTCCATCGATCCTAACAAGCGCCTGCGGAACATGGTTCTCATGGGCATGGGCGAACCGCTGCACAATTATGATGCGGTGATGCGCGCGTTGGGCTCCATTTCGGATGTGCGCGGCATCGGCATCGGGCCGTCGCGCATTGCAATTAGCACGGTGGGCGTGGTTCCCAGCATTCTGCGCCTGGCAGAAGAAGGCCGTCCCTATCGGCTGGCGGTGAGTCTGCATGGCTCCACGGAAGAGGAGCGCGCGGCTCTGGTTCCTGCAAGCAAGCGCTGGTCGCTGGCCATGCTCATCGACGCCTGTCGGACTTATGGGGCGGTGACG
>JBILPN010000387.1:0-4177 GCA_044373865.1 Luteolibacter sp.
CCCAGTCTCTTAGGACTTAGGCTGGTGCCGAGGAAATCGCTTTTTCCGGTAGGTCCCTAAAACAGCCGTTGGGGCGGTCCGGAGGGGGCGGCGAAAAGGGAGGCCTAGCATTTGACTATTAAACATCTGACACTTGGTAGATGATTTGGATAGGTTTCGACCGTGCGTATATCAATTAACTCTCACTCTCGTCTTTGGTCTTTTGGCTCGGTCATTGCGCTCTCCATGGCAGGACTTGCCCATGCCCAAATCACCGTGGGCAGCAACGGAAGCAACACCACCGATGCCACCACTTACAGCGGCGCGCAAAGCCTGACGAAAACCGGTAGCAACACCGTTACCCTCACGGGCACGAACAGCTACAGCGGCGGCACGATCATCAATGGCGGCGTGCTGGGAGTTGCCTCGGACGCACAGTTAGGCGCGAGCAACGGCGGAATCACCTTCAATGGTGGTCAAATTTACACCACCGAATCATTCACGCTCAATGCAAACCGCATTATCACGCTGGGCGCGGATGGTGGCTACTTCACGTCCAACTGGCAGAAAACCCTCACCATCGCCGGACAGGTCACCGGAGCGGGTGGCCTCGGCGTGACTTGGGATTACGGCACCGTGTTGCTGAGCGGCTCGAACAATTACGCGGGCACCACCACCATCGGAACTTCAGGTAACTTTTCATGGGCTAGCGAATTGGCGAATCCGACCCTCATGCTCGGCAGCTCCAATGCCCTCTCCTCCGGCAACGCCCTCACCTTCGGCAGCACCGTTTATAACAACACCGCCACCCTCAATCTCAATGGTTACAACGCCACGGTCGGCGCGACCACCGGTTCCAGCAACGCCGTGATCGACAACACCGCCGTGGGGGCCGCCACGCTCACGCTGTCACTTGCCAGCGGCAGCGCCAATTACGGCGGCACGATTAAGAATACCGCCGGGGCAATTTCCTTGGTCAAAAGCGGCGCGGGCACCCAGATCCTCTCCGGAACCAACACCTACACCGGCACCACAACCGTCAGCGCCGGCACGCTGGAGATCGCCTCCACCGGCCTCCTCGGTGGCGGCAGTTACGCGGGGGCGATCACCAACAACGGCTCATTCATCGCCGGATCCAATAGCAACCAGACCCTCTCCGGCGTGATTTCCGGCAGCGGCGCGCTGACCAAAAACGGCACTGGCACCCTCACCCTCACGGGCAACAACACCTACTCGGGCGGGACGATCGTCAATGCCGGCACGCTCTCGGTATCGGGTAATTCAGGATTTAGCGACAACCTCAGAGGCACCCTCACGATCAATCAAGGCGGCACGGTGACAACGACGGGGCCTGACGGCACCGGTTTGGGTTACACTACCGGACCATCCGCTCTTGTGATCAATGGCGGCACCTTCAGTACGGGCGCAAATGGCTCCCACCTATGGAGCACCCTGACCGGTGGGGTGACCATGACGGGCGGCACACTGCAATCCAACAACGGAGTCAGCACCCTGACCGGGAGCAGAATCGAGTGGGGTCTTCCGAGTCTCACCACCAATGCGAGCGCCAACACGGCGACCATTGGCGGCCGTCTCGGACTCCGCACCAGTGTGACGATGAATGTTGCCGATGGTGCGACCGCAACCGACCTGCTGGTCAGCTCCGCGATTACTGAGCAGTTTGGTAACTACGGCATCACCAAAAGCGGCGCTGGCACCATGGTGCTCTCCGGCAGCAATATTTACACCGGTGCCACCACAGTCAGTGCAGGCACCCTACAGTTTGCCAAAACCGCGTCACTTTATAACAGCACGACCGCCAGCTGGACGGCCGCGAACCTGGTCGTGAACAGCGGCGCGACGGCATCCTTCAAAGTTGGAGGAGCCGGTGAATTCACTGCCGCCAACATCGACACCTTGAAGTCACTCGGCAGCTCAACCGGCGGCTTCAAGAACGGTTCGGCAATCGGACTCGACACCAGCAGCGGCAACTTTTCCTACGCCAGCAACATCACCAACACCAACGGCGGCAGCAACGCGCTCGGCCTGACCAAGCTGGGTGGCAACTTTCTGACTCTCACGGGCACGAACAGCTACAGCGGCGGCACGACCGTCAATGGCGGCGTGTTGCAAATCACCTCGGATGCCCAGTTGGGAGCCACCAACGGCGGAATCACCCTCAACGGCGGTCAGATCATCAACAATGTTTCGGCACTCGTGATCAATGCCAACCGCACCGTCACCCTAGGCGCGAGTGGTGGCTACTTGATGGCGGGCTGGTCTCCCGACCTCACGGTCGCCGGCCAGATCACGGGATCAGGCGGTCTCGGTGTGATTTGGGACAGCGGCACCGTGGTGCTAAGCGGCTCGAACAATTACTCGGGCACCACCACCATCGGAACTGAAGGGGTAGCTAACTTTTATAGCTTAAACGCGAATCCGACCCTTAAGCTCGGCAACTCCAATGCCCTCAATTCCGGCAGCGCCCTCGCCTTCGGATCTAACGCAAATAACAACACCGCCACCCTCGATCTCAGCGGCTACAATGCTGCGGTCGGCGCGATCACCGGCTCCAGCAACGCCGTGGTCAACAACACCGCCGCCGGGGCCGCCACGCTCACGCTGTCGATCGCCAGCGGCAGCGCCAATTATGGCGGCACGATCCGCAATACCGCCGGGGCAATCTCCTTGGTGAAAAGCGGCGATGGCACCCAAATCCTATCAGGAACTAACACCTATACCGGCGGCACCACGGTTTCAGCGGGCAAGCTGGCAGGCACCACCACGGGCATCCAGGGCACGGTGGTCAACAATGCCGCCGTGGAGTTCGATCAATCGACCAACGGCACTTACGCCGGAGTGATGAGCGGCACCGGTTCCCTCACCAAGAGCGGCGCGGGCATGGTCACGCTCAGTGGTGCCAACACCTACACCGGCGTAACCGTCGTCTCCGCAGGTGCGCTGGTCATTAATGGCAACATCTCCACCTCCAGCCTGACCACCATCCAAAGTGGCGCGCTCCTCGGCGGCTCTGGCACCGTGGGCGCGCTAACGGTTGGAGCGGGCGGTACGGTGGCGCCGGGCAACAGTCCGGGCATCCTCAGCACGGGCAATTACAACCAAGAGGGGACGCTCAGTCTGCAACTGGACGGTCCGACTGCCGGTGTTGAATACGACCAAGTCAACGTCGGCGGCACCGTCACACTCAGCGGTCTGCTCACGGCCACCGTCGGTTACACGCCAACGGGAGGCGATCTGCTGTTCATCCTGAATAACGACGGCAGCGACGCGATCACCGGCACCTTCTTCGGCATCGCCGATCTGGACACCATCGATCTCGGTGGCTACCAGTGGCAGGTAAGCTACACCGCCAACTACGCGGGGGCAAATACCGGCGCTTTCACCGGCGGCAATGACATCGCGCTCATGGCGGTCCCCGAGCCGACCGCCGCGCTACTAAGCTGCCTCAGCCTGTTGCCATTGCTGCGCCGCCGCCGCGCTGATTCCAGTCGCTAAACTTGGAGTTTGCCCGGCTCCGCTGGGACAAGGATCTAAATACGGGCGGGCCGTTCACTCCTCGGCTTTCATTGCGAGGAGCCTTTCGGCGACGCTGCGGTCGCGCTCATAACCGACGACGGCTTTTTCGGTGAGGGTGAAGGAGAGTTGGAGATCGGTGCCGAGGCCTTACTCAGAGTCGAATGGATGAGCCCCTCTTCCTGAAACAGTGGATCACCAACAGGACTCTTAGCCCACCACTCCGACACATGATGATGAAGCGTTCTCCCGCCAAATCCAACAACATATTCTAGTTAGATAAAATCCACTTTTCAACAAGTAAAAACGAAAGCCCGCAGTCCAATCCGGACCGCGGGCATTCTCTCGCCGAGCTTGGGCTCAGCGTTCCCGGGGCGGAGCCGCTTCCATGTCTGTGAGCACGGTGTCGATGGCTCGGAGCTTGTCGAAGCTGCAAATTTCGCCATGCCAGAGCGTGCCAGAGATGCCAAATAATGCCACTTCAAAAACGACCCCGGAATTTTCAGAGGTTTTTAAACTTCGTAACACGTTGAAAAACAGAGCCGGCTATCAGAGTCGAACTGATGACCTACTGATTACAAATCAGTTGCTCTACCACTGAGCTAAGCCGGCCGGTGTCCTCTAGGGACGGGCGGAGTATTCTCATTCTTGGCCGGACGTGAAG
>JBILPN010000386.1:0-4177 GCA_044373865.1 Luteolibacter sp.
CGGAAAGTCCCACTTTGATCAGGTTTGCGAGCGTGCGGTCAGGGCTGCGGTCAATGCGAAGAATTCATTCGATCAAGCCGGTAAAATGAACCACATGCTCCGCCGCCAGGGCGACAGCGTGGACGAGTATAACGACGCGGTGGACCGCCAGGAGGATGCCTATGAATACCAGTTGCTCACCCTCTACGGCAGCGCTTACGCCGGTGATATGGGCCCCGGAAAACTCTATGTCCAGGGATACACCGGCCCCGACCTTTACCATTCCTACTTCATCGACCGGCCGTCGCAATTGGTGGATACCAGCACCGACGTCACCGTGAATTTCAACGAGCCGATCAATACCGATCCGTTCAAGGATTGGTCGGTGGACAATGTTTACAACAAGTTGAGGGATCCCTTGCAATACACCACGCGCAGTTACCGGGTGTCGCCCTACACGCTCGGCCAGTTCTCGGACACCGTCGCCAGCGGAATGGGCAAACGCGGACAGGTCGGTGAAATCCAAAGCGCGCTGCTCGCCTGTTATGAAGCGCAGGTCAATCTGCGGGACTCGTCCAACAGCTACAACAACCTGCTGCGGCGCTTCGACCGGGACTATCAGCTCTACTCGGAGTTCCTCACCGACTTCGATGCCGCCAACGACGCCTCCGCCGCGAAAATCGCGGAGGCGGCCGCGATGACCAAGGCCTCCTTCACCCTGACCAGCACGGCGGCGGCCTTCGCCCTGTCGGGCGATTACATCAGGGGCCTGGCCGCGGCCACCGCGGAAGCGCTTCCCACCAGCGTGGGACTCGCCAATGACGCGACCTCGGTTGGCCGGATGGCGGCGATTCTATCCGGTGAAACCGCCGGATATGCGCAGCAGTTGCTAGGCTTGTCCGCCGAAACCATGGCAGCCCTGCTAGACGCCGAAGCCGCGGATCTCGAAGGGCAGGCGCAGGACTACATCGACGACTACAATTTTGATTCCGTTAAAAAACAACACGTCGTCGAATTCGAGCGCTTGTATGACCAGGTCCTCGGCAGTTCTTATGAGATCAGTCGCCGCCTGACTGAACTGCAGCATGCCAACGAGCGGGTCTCGAAGTTGTATGCGAATGCCAACCACATTCTGTCAGAGCGCGAGACCTTCCGCCAGCGCGCCGCCTCGGTGACGCAAGGCTACCGCACCCGCGACCTGGTGTTCCGGGATCTGAGAAATGAGGAGCTTTCGCAGTATAAGAACCTCTTCGACCTCGCACAAACCTATGCCTATTGTGCGGCCAAGGCCTATGATTACGAAACGGGACTTCTCGATTCCACGGTGGGCGATGCTTTCATCAATGAAGTCGTCGGATCCTTCTCGGTGGGTGCATGGAACGGCGACAACCCGATCGAAACCGGCAAGGGCGACTCCGGCTTGGCCTCCGCGCTCGGCGGACTGCGCGACGACTGGTCGGTGGTCAAGGGCCGCCTCGGGATCAACAATCCCGATCGCAATGGAACCTTGTTCTCGCTGCGACAGGAGCTCTTCCGGATTCGTGCGGACCAACCGACGGCCGATGACAACACACTTTGGAAACAGGTCATTCAACAGCACATCATGAGCAACGTGCTCAACGACCCGGATGTGGCGATGTATTGCAACAACATCCGCAAGAGCAATGGCTCGGCGGTGCCCGGGATTGTGATTCCATTTTCAACCACCATCGAGCAGGGACTCAACTTCTTCGGTTGGCCGCTGGCCGCCGGAGATCACAATTTCTCGCAGTCCACCTTCGCCACCAAGATTTACTCGTCCGGTTTGGTGTTCAAAGGCTACGTCGGAATGGACCCCTATTCCATCGGCACGGTGGGCGCTTCCGGCCCGGCGAGCTCGGGCAGCAACGCTCTATCCGCCACGCCCTATGCCTATCTGATTCCAGCCGGCAAGGACACCATGCGGACGCCACCACTGGGGGACACCAACACCATCCGTTCCTGGTCGGTCAAGGACCAGGCTCTTCCGCTGCCGAAGAATCTGGGAGGCACCAGTTTCTCTTCAGGTCAGTTCTTCACGCCGGAAGGAAGCCTCAGCGAACAGCTCTGGATTGTTAGAAAACACCAGGCCTTCCGCGCCGTGGATGATCCGGCGTATTTCTACAGCTCAATGCCAGCGGAATTCACCAACTCCCGTCTGGTCGGACGCAGCGCCTGGAACACCCAGTGGAAAATCGTGATTCCCGCTTACTCATTGCTCAGCGACGAGCAGACCGGCTTGGATCGTTTCGCCCAGAGTGTGAGTGACATCAAGCTCTTCCTGCGCACCTACTCGAACTCGGGCAACTGATGTGGAGGGGGGACTCGTCCAAACTAGAGGTGAAAATCCAAAGGCTGTGCAGGATTTCGTCAAAAGTAACCGCCCTCCGGCCAAGGAAGTCACTGGGTTTTGGGCGAAATCGAAAAGATTGGATCGAGAGATCGCTTGCCATGCAGCCGAATCCGTGATTAAAACCGCCTGCCGCCAGACAGACCACGGTCCAAATTTGGCGGTAAGCCGGAAGCCAGCCCCAAAAAGCTAGGTTTCAACAAAAGGAGGGGTGGTAGAGTGGTCGATTGCGCCAGTCTTGAAAACTGGAGGGCCGCAAGGTCCCGTGGGTTCGAATCCCACCCCCTCCGCCATCTTAAAACCCTTACAAACAAAGGGTTACAGCGGAAAGCCTAGCGGAAATAGGGCGCTTCCGAGCCACTGTTCAAATGCACCAAAACGCGCCAAAATGCACGAATAAGGGGGTCAAAAGTGTGAGCAAAGTGTGAGCAGATTTCCCGGTGATTCCGTCCTCGTGATGCCCCATCGGTCGGCAAATTTCTCCCTTGGGAAAATTCCTCGGTTCCGTCTGCCCGTCGATGTCCGCCCTAGACTGCGGCGCTTGCTCCTTTGCCCGTTCTTGCGGCGTCTCAAATCCCCTGCAAGGCTTCTCCTGCATGACTTCCAGCCCGTTCCTTGTCCGTTCCTGTAACGCTACGGCGGACTTCGTAACGTTACGGCCGGAACTTCCGGGAACTTCCGGGAACTTCCGGGAGGTCGCTGGAAAGTGCCAACGGCCGTTTGAATCCAAAGGAAAAGCCTGCCCCCACGTATGGAGACAGGCCCGGTTTTCCTTTTTGAACACCTCAGGAAATTTTGATTGCGGCAACTGCGGCCTGCATTTTGGCGATATCGCCAGCGATTGAGGAGGATCTTTCATCCCAAGCTCCCAAGATGAGAATGGCTTGGTCAAGGTGGATGCGGCTTACCACTCCAACGGTGCGAGGAATGCGGCGCTCGATATCTGCCAAAAGCTCGGTGCTCTCCACGGTTGCGGCGGCAATTTGGTTGAGGTGATGGCACGCAAGCACAGAAACGGTCCCTGCGGCTTGCTCGTCGCCTTGCCTTGGCTTTGCTCTCATGCATTCCACCAAGTCCCCTACAGCATTTTGGGCGGCCTCCTGCATGGCCCTTGCTTTGCCATCAAGATCGATCAAGACCACTGCGGCTAAATCTTGTCCTGCTGCCGTCGCGGCGTGAAGCGCTGCCTCTCTACGGCCTTCTAGGATGCGGGAGGTGGCGGCTTCTTCCGTCGCTTTGATAAGTCCTTTGGCGGCCTTTTCCGCATCTGCAAACGGCGTGGCTGGGTCATCGGAGATCTCACGCAAGGTTTGAACCCGTGCTTGCAGCTCATCGGCGGCTTGGATGGTATGGCGGCACGCTTGGATAGCAGCGGCTGCGGTCTTGAGATCGGCGAGTGTGGGAATTGATTCGGTGTTCACGTGAGTAGGGTATCGCGCAAACTGAAATAAGCAATGTTTTGATAATTCCGCAAAACACGGCATGATTGCGGTCATGGCTCATAAAATCACCGCAGAATCCAAGGAACTGGTTTTGAATCTCGCTTCGGCCGGGGTGACCCAGGATGCAGTCGCTTCCGCTTTGAAGGTCTCGGTGGATACCTTGGCCCGCAGGTATCGTCGGGAGCTTGATGAAGGAAGCGGCGTCGCTGTTGGCAGGGTTGCCCGGCGATTGAACGAGATCGCGCTTGGTCCGGATCTTCGGGCGGCAGTGCCAGCCTGTATCTTTCTTCTCAAGACTCGCGGCGGCTTTAGTCAGGCTCCTGAAGTTCAGGTGAACGTGAATAATCAAGCAGTTTCAGCTCCCCAAGCCGTGGCTAAGTTATCCCCG
>JBILPN010000389.1:0-4162 GCA_044373865.1 Luteolibacter sp.
CTGGCCGAGCGAAAGCGCGGGCGCGAGCGGAATCGCACTGTGAGTGGCAAATTCCAACCCGGACTGAGCGTAGATTCCCGGCCCGCCATAGCCGCGGTTTTTGGTGTCGCTGATTTCGATGGTCGGGCTGGAGGGCGGCCAGTCGGTCATGGCCTCCCACTGGAGTTCGTATTGATGGTTCGCCCATGCTTCTTTTTGATCGAGACCGGCGGAGGCATACAAGTTCACTGGCGAGTTGTGCACCCAACCACGCGAGGGAAATTTGGAATCGCGCTCGGTTTTGAGCTGGAACGTGGTGATGAGGAAGGGCTCCTTGAAACGAACCACCGGTGGAGGTTTGGTGCCCTGATAGTTATCTCCCTGGATACCTCTGGCAATGTCACCGCTGACGACGACCGACGGCAGATCATTGGCCAAAAAAGGCGGGAGGAAATCCGGTTCTTGATCGCCGTAATCCAGCTCGATCCCGCCAACGCGGATTGGGCTGGAGGGCGAGCCGACATAGTATTTGAGGAATCCCGAGACCTCCTTGCCACCGGTCTCCGCAGGCTTGTCCACGGCGGCGCGCCCTTGTTTCACCTCGATCTGGATTTGGTCCCCCGGTTTTACTGGAACCGAGCGGACTGTCTTACCATAAATCCGACCATTGTTAGCACCATTTGAGGAGACACAAACATTCATGGTCGAGACGCCTCCCACTGCGGGGCCGCTCGCATTGCCAGCGGGAGGTTCGAAGCCGGGGCGAAGATCAAGCCCCTTGACGGAAAAGTCATTGTTGAAGGTTTTGGCGTGGTTTGAGGCACTGAGAACCACATGCTCGCCGGGCTCCAAAACAATCTCGTTAGAACCTTTTTCAGGAAGCAGATTGAGCCGGTAAAAGGTATTCGCTCGGTTGGCGAAACCATCGCTAACGAAACAGTTGGCGAAGTGAGTGAACTCGGAATTGATGAGTGTGCCGTTCTTGTAGAGCCGGAACATCAGCGGCACGCGGTAGAGGTCGATGCGGCCGCCGCTGAAGCGGAGATTCACGTTGTAAGGATTCCAAAGCGTGATGACAGGATCCACAACCAGCCAGGTGATGTATAGATCCTTGTTAGGATCATTGGGAGGCAGGGCGGCGTTGCCCGGTTTTGCGAACGAGTCGAGCCCTTGGTGCCAACCGAAGCTCAGGCTGAAGACGAATTGTGCCTTCGCGATGACGGGGGCGAGCTGCTGGGTTTGGAAAAATGGGTGGCCTTGGACCGCCGCGCCGGTGGCACCTGGTGCGGGCCGCGCAAGGCTGGTCGCACGGATCGAAGGATTCAAACCACCCGTTAGACTGTCATAGAGACGGTAGTGGGAATGCAGCAGATTCCATGAGGGATCGGGACTCGGGAAGGCGTTCGCCCCATCGAAGCGAGCGGGTGCCGCCACCAGCGGCGCGGCAGTCCCAGAGTAGAGGAAGCGATTGTTGTAGCCGCCCGGAAGTCCGTTAGGATCGCTGAAAAGTCGGGATAGATCGACAGCAAGCCCGCCCTTGGCCACGTCCGCGATGATACCGGCGCTGCGCGAGGTGAGATCGTGAAAACTACGGTCAGCGGGCAGCAGTCCGGAGAGGCCAGACTGATCCGCCGTGACGAGCTTGGAGCGCTGGGCGGCTAGAGTTTTGAGAGGGCTCCAATCCCGCTGGGTGGTGGCCGCGTAGCCCGGAAGCGGGGCGGCGGACATCTGCTCCATGTGATTACTCAGAGAGTCGCCGACTGGCTCGGGGAGCGCAATTGGGAGCTTGGTGGATTCATCAAAGACCGCCCACGCGAACCCGCTGCGCTTCGCCTGATTCGCATTGGCGATGCTCACGATTTGTGCATCCACCTTGTCGGTTGCGGCAGCGCCTTGGCGTCCCAAGACAAGGGTGGCCACATTTCCCGTTGGCGCAGTCTTGGGGAAGTCGAGGGCGGTGACGAGCGCTTGATCGCGCGACGAGGTCAGCCAGCGGAGAAACTGCGATGTTTTGCGCCCCTTGAAATCCGGATTGCCCGTGCCATCCCATTTCCAGCCCTCCCACACACCGGTGAGGTGCTGCTGAGCCACGTTTGCGCCTTGAATTCCAGAAGGGGCCGTGACCCGCTGGTCCGGGCCGGTGAGACTTTGCAATTCACTGATGGCAAGCATCATGGCCATGCGGGCGTTTTGCCGAGCATCCCGAGACAACTGCTCCGCCGATGAGGTGCGCAAAGATAGGCTCGATAGGCTGAGCAAGCCCACAGCAATCACGGTTAGAAGAATCATCAGACTCAAGGTCACGACCAACGCGAAGCCACGCTGGTGCCGGGATGTAAATTTCATCTCACTGAGTTTCATTGTCGATTGGGTTTCTAGATTGGGTTTTAAATTACGTTTGCGCCCAGCGGGACACTTATTTCGTTAGATCACATCGGGTTGGGGGCAAGCCTCATGGCAGGTTCATGGGTTGGGCGAGGCTGCGGTGGCGGTATCGCGAGGGGTTGAGTGGGATTTGGCATTCCGATGGTTCCATCCCGTAGCCCTGCTGAATAGCATGCTGTCTTCCGGAAATCCGGGCAACTGGGCAAAACTACCCATGGCGCGACCTTGCCGGACACTTCGTCAAGTTCACCAATCAGGGTGCGAAACCGGGTGTCGGTAGTTGTCAATGCATAGGCTGGTTTGGATTTGATGGGTTGGCTGCGGACAGGTCATTCAATGGGAAAAACGCCCCGATCCACGAGATGGATTCAGGATGAATTTGCCGCGTTGGTGGAAATCTCACGCGAAACATGAATTGAGCAGGAGAAGCTTGAGTTGGTGTGGCATAAGCCTATCAAGGCAGGTTCCAGCCTGCGCGATAAAAAGTGCTGGTTTCATTGCCGGGAAGGGAGTCGTTCAGGCGGATGGTGATGCGGCTGGTGCCGGTGGCGGGATGGTTTTCGCGGGCAGTCTCGTGAAAGCTGTTGGACGGCAAGCGCGTCCAGTTCGTGAGGTCGGTGCTGGATTCGACAAACAAGGTGCAGTCCTTGGCATCGAGCGGATAGGATGAGGAGAAATCCGCGCGGAGCACGCCGCCGTCACTGACGATCTTGCCGCTGAGAAGCGGGCGGGCGGAGGCATCGCGCGGATTGGTTTGGAAACGGTATTCGGCGTCGTTGGTGAAGCCGTCGCCGTCGGGGTCGGCGCTGCCACCGGAGATGAGTGGGTTTGCCAGTTCCAGAGCGCTGAAATGCAGGGCATTCCACGCGGTGCGGCTGGAGAAAACACGGACGGTGGTCTGCGCGGCGATCGTGCCGTTGAGCGTGAGCGTGTAGGTGGTGTCAGTAGCAGGCGCGACTTCCAGATAGCCGATGCCGTCCAAGGTCTTGCTCCGCACGTCGCCCACGCCCTGGTTGATGATGAGGGTCGCCGGTGAGCTGACATCCCACTCAAGCGTGGCCGCTGCCCCCTGGACAATCGACGGCTGCACCGCGCCGAAGTGGTGGATCGCGGATGGGCCGGCGGCGGTTGCGGATTGCCCGGTCAGAGTTTCCGAAACGGCTTCATCTCCGTAGGCGATTTCGACACGATAGGTGATGGTGTTGATATAAACCGGCGGGCGGTAGCGGCTGCCGCGGACGCGCATGGCATGCACAAGCTCGCCGGTGGTTTCGTCATAGACGCGCACGACCGGATTTGAGCGCCAATGGGTGTCGATCACCGCAAGGTAGCCGGTGGGCGCGCGGCCGTCGTTGTCGGTCTGGCGCACGGTCTGCGGCCAGTCGGCGAACTGGGAGCCGGTTTGCGGAAATTCGGGGTCGGCGTGGATCGGCCAGGCCTCGAAGGTGATTTCGCGGGTTTTCCGATTCACGCGGGTGATGCCGTAGCCGGCACCGCGGTCGTGGTAGTTCGGTGGATTCACCCCGGTAGTGCGACCATAGTATTGCTCCGAGTTGGCCGCGCCGAGGATGGCGAAGTGGTGAGGATCGGTGCCGGTGAGGTTGGGCGTCACACCGTCGGGCAGCGTGCCGACACCGTTGAAAAAGTAGTCGCCTTTGTAGGGGCTGACGACGGAAGTGGGGCCATCCGCATTGTGGACCGGGTCGAAAATACGCGGGAAGAAGTTTGACATCGCCGGGGCACCGAAGGAAATCCCGGCATCGCGCGGGCCATCCGCTCCGTGGTGGGCAAGCGTGCC
>JBILPN010000388.1:0-4162 GCA_044373865.1 Luteolibacter sp.
TCGGTTCTAATGGCCACATTGATTTCCGTTTATTGCTATAGCGATGGGTTCCGGCAGCCGATGGGGGTGGTGGATGCGGTTAAAACTTTTTTTGTGTATGAAACTGTCGTCGGTCACGACAAACCCTTCAGCTACTACTTTGATCTTCTCGTGTGGCCATCTCATTCCGCAGGGCTTTGGTGGTATGGCACGCCGCTCGTGATTCTCGCGCTCATCGCAGTCGGGCTGAGCTTCCGGCGGGAGGCGTGCGCTCCGTCGCTGCTGCGTTTCATCGCCTATGCCGCGCTTGGGCATTTCCTCATTTACAGCTTGATCGGCTATAAAACACCGTGGCTCGCCTGCCTGCCGTGGGCGCATGTTTGCCTGCTAGGCGGCATGGCGGTTGCCGGGTTTTCTCGTCACCGGCTGCCATGGAAAATTGCTCTTGGAATGCTAATCATCACGGGTTTGGCGAGCCAGATTTTCCAGACGCGCATGGCCACCGGGCGGCTTTCCTCGGATCCGCGGAATCCCTTCGCCTACGTCCCGACGCGTGGCGATGTGGAGGTGCTGGAAAAATGGCTGCGCGAGCTTCACGAGCAGCATCCGCAGGGGGGCTTGGAGCCGATCGCCGTGATCGGTTCGGACTACTGGCCGCTGCCATGGTATCTGCGAGATTTTCGGAAAATCGGCTACTGGCGGGAAGCCCCGGGTGAGCTGGAAAACTTCCCGCTGGCATGCGTCATGCCAGAGGCGGCGGATGCGGTGGCGCTGCAACTTGCCAAGTCCCATGTCGCACTGCCGCGCGGTCTGCGTGCGGGCGTGCCGCTTCATGTCTTCGTCCGCAATGACATTTGGGAACGCTGGATGAATCAAAAGCAAAATTGAGAGTTTCGAGCGATGTTAGAAAATTCTTCCATTACCTTTCCCGCCGCGCATGGGTTCACGCATGAGGCCATGCACACGACCTTTCACCTGCGGATTTGCCATCCGGAAGCGGCGCTTGCGCGTGACATGGCGCGTGAGTGTTTTGATCACCTCGACTTTTTGGAGAGCCGCCTCAGCCGCTTCATCGACGACAGCGACATTTCGCGCATCAACCACTTAAAGGCTGGGGAGACCCTGTTTCTCAGTGAGCCAGTGCACCAATGCTTGTTGCTCGCGCTGGATGCGCATGCGCGGACGGGCGGGCTGTTTGACATCAGCTTGGGCCGTCCCATCCGGCATCTGAAATCCTCTGAAGCGCTGCCAGATGAGGCGGCACTTTGCGGAGTTTTGAGCATTCATCCAGATGCCCCCGCCGTCACCTGCGTGAGCCCCGGCCGCGAGCTCGACCTTGGCGGCATTGGCAAGGGATTCGCGCTCGATCAACTGTGCGGGATTCTCCAGGATTGGGGCGCGCAGGGTGGTTTGCTAGCCGCGGGTGCCAGCTCGTTGTTAGCATTTGGTCCGGATGCCTGGCCGGTCGATCTGGCAGGAGATGTGGAGTCCCTGCGCATTGCGCTGCGGGATGAAGCCTTGAGTGCGTCTGGCACGGGCATTCAAGGCGCGCATTTGGTGCATCCCGCCGGGCAGGCGGCGATGCCGAGTGCGCCGTGCCGGAGGATTTGGGCGTGTGCGACGAGTGCGGCGGAAGCGGAAATTTGGTCAACCGCGCTGATGTTGATCGAGCCGGAGATGATCCTGGATTTCACGGCGGGAGAAGCGGCGCTGCGTGCGATTCACAGCGAGCGGGCCGGGCGGATTGAGGCGCACTTCGCCGCCAAGCCCTCGCCTTGATGGCTCGCTGGTGGGCTAGGCGGCCTCAGCCGCTTTGCGTTTGGCCAGTTGTTCATCGCGCAAGCCGCCGATGAAGAGCAGGCTTGCTGCGATGCAGATGCATGAGTCCGCCACGTTGAAGGCGGGCCACCAGCCACCGCTGCTAGGGACGATTTTTTCGTAAAGCGGGATGCGGATTGCTAGGAAATCGACCACATAGCCTGCCGAGAGCCGTCCCCAGAAGCTGGCGGCTTTGAATTCATCGAGGAGAAAGCCTTGGATGAGACGGTCACTGAGATTTCCAAAAATTCCGCAGAGGAGGAGAGCGATGGCGATTTTGGAGAGGATGTGGTTGAATGCACCTTTGATCCAAAAGAAGCGGATCATGATGAGCGCCAGAAATGGCACGAGCATGAACACGATGGGAGCCCATGCGGTGCCATTGCCGAAGCCGAAGGCGACGCCTTGGTTGTGGACGCGGACGAGGTGAAAGATGTTGGGGATGACGGGGATGTCGAAGGCGTCATTCGACCATGGCGGTGGGAACTTCCCAATCGTCCAGAATTTCGTGATCTGATCGAGCACGTAGAGCGGGAGCGTGAGACAGAGGAGGAGTTTGGGAAAGCTCATCGGATCAATTCAGGAAAAACATCAGCGGCGCGTGCCCCATCAGTTCACGACCGCATCGCAGCGTTCGCAGAGGCCGCTTTCTAGCAGCGGTTCGTGTTTGCGGCAGCGCGGGCACAGGGGCAGCTCGGTTTTGCGGGCGCTGGCGCTGAGTTCCTCACCGACGGTGGCCCGGAGGCCGGCGATGATGAAGAACTCGGTGGCAAACTCGCGGTTGTTGAGAATTTCCAGCAGTTCGGCATCTGCGGCAGGGATGCTGAGGGTGACATCCGCCTCGTTGTTGCGCGTGAATTCCTTGGCTTGGATGCGCGCCTCGATGGCGGTTTGGATGGCGTATTTGATTTCGAAAAGCCGGGTGACTTTGGCAGACGCCGCGCCGGGTGCGAAGGCGGGGTCCGGAGTTGGGAAGTCTTGCTCATGGACGCTGCCGCTGGTGAAGGACGCGTGTTCCCATGCCTCATCCGCAGTGAAGGCGAGGATGGGCGCGAGCAGTTTGGCGATGCTGGTGAAAATTTCATGCATCGCGGCTTGGGAGGCCAAGCGGCGGGGCGAGTCTGCGGCGTCGCAATACATGCGGTCCTTGGTCGCGTCGATGTAGATGGCGGATAGATCGGCGGTGCAGAATTGGTTGATCGCGTTGAAAACTTTGCGGAATTCAAAAGCTTGGTAAGCGGCGAGACACTCCGCGGTGACGGCGTGGAGGCGCTCAAGGATCCAGCGGTCGAGGAGGGTGAATTCCGGGACGCTTGGAGCGAGTGCGGCGTCGGCTTGGAAGCCATCGAGATTGCCCAAGAGGATGCGGAGTGTGTTGCGGAGGCGGCGGTATGGCTCGGCGACTTGTTTGAAGAGGTCTTCACCGAAGGGGACTTCATTTTGCCAGTCCACGGATGAGACCCAGAGGCGGACGATGTCGGCACCGTATTGATTGTAGAAGTGCGCGGCGTCGGTGGGTTTCCCGGATTTTGCGGCGTCGGATTTGGAAATTTTCTTTTTGTCCTTATCGACCACGAAGCCGTGGGTCATCACGGTTTTGTAAGGTGCGTGGCCGCGGTATCCGGTGCTGAGCATGAGCGAGCTTTGGAACCAGCCGCGGTGTTGGTCGGTGGCTTCGAGGTAGAGATCTGCCGGGCAGTGAAGCTGCGGATGGGCGTCGAGCACGGCGGCGTGCGAGCAGCCGGAATCAATCCAAACATCGAGGGTGTCGCGGCATTTTTTCACGCCAGCGGGCAAATCGAGCAGGGCTGCGAGTTCCGCATCGGATTTTTCGAACCAGATGTTGGTGCCTTCTTTTTCGACGAGTGAGGCGACTTTGGTGGCGAGTTCCGCAGAAAGGATGGCGGTGCCGTCGGAGTCGAAAAAGACGGGCAGCGGCACGCCCCAGGTGCGTTGGCGCGAGATGCACCAGTCTGGGCGGGATTCGACGGTGCCGTAGATGCGGTTGCGGCCCCAGGCGGGGAGCCATTCGACCTTGTCGATTTCCGTGAGCGCTTGGCCGCGGAGGGTGTCGAGCGAGATGAAAAATTGTTCGACGGCGCGGAAGATGATCGGGGTTTTCGAGCGCCAGCAATGCGGGTAAGAATGCTTGTAAACCTCGCGGCCGAGGAGGTGTCCGCTTGCGGTGAGGATCTCGATGATGCGGTCGTTGGATTTGAAGACATGCATGCCGACGAGTTCGTCGAGGCCGGCTTCTGCGGTGAATTTCCCGGCGTCATCGACGGGTGAGAGCACGGCAAGTCCGTTTTGTTGGCCGGCGACGTAGTCGTCCGCGCCGTGGCCGGGGGCGATGTGGACTGCGCCG
>JBILPN010000015.1:0-14061 GCA_044373865.1 Luteolibacter sp.
GGCGACGAGGAAGCGCGTGGACGCGGCATTTTTTGCTAGATATTCGCTCGCAGAACTCGCGGCCGAGAGTGACATGTGGCATGACCGCCAGGGTCGGATTGCCGAGCCGATGGTGTTGCGTGAAGGGGCATCCCACTACGAGCCGATTTCCTGGGATGAGGCATTTCAAATGATCGCATCCGAGTTGAAGGCCCTGCGATCTCCAAATGAGGCGATTTTTTATACCTCCGGGCGTGCGAGCAACGAGGCGGCATTTCTCTATCAATTGTTTGTTCGCAGTTATGGCACCAACAATTTGCCAGACTGCTCAAACATGTGTCATGAGTCCAGTGGATTGGCGATGAAGGAGTCGATCGGTGTGGGCAAGGGGACGGTGACCTTGGATGACTTTTTGGAGGCCGATGTGATCTTGTGCGTGGGGCAGAATCCCGGGACGAATCATCCGCGGATGTTGAGCACGCTCGAACAAGCGGTGCAGCGCGGGGCTGAAATTGTTGCGATCAATCCCTTGCGCGAAGCTGGCTTGATCGGCTTTGCGCATCCGCAAAATCCGGCGGCGATGTTAGGCAAGGTAACCCCGCTGGCTTCCCAATTCATTCGTGTGCGGGTGAATGGTGATATGGCCCTTTTCCGGGGGCTGGCCAAGTGCTTGTTAGGTAGGGATTCCGAGTGTGCTGGTTGCGTGGTGGACCGGGATTTCATTGCGCAGCACACGCTTGATTTTGAAGCATACGAGACTTGTGTGAATGGGACGCCGTGGGAGGAAATTGAGCGCATGAGCGGAGTTGCGCGGCAGGAGATTGAAAATCTAGCAGATGTGATTCTTCGGCGCGAGAAGCGTCTGATCACGTGTTGGGCGATGGGCCTGACCCAGCACCGGAATGCGGTGGCGACGATTCGCGAGGTGGTCAATGTGCATTTGATGTTAGGCGCGATTGGCAAGAGTGGGGCGGGCTTGTGTCCGGTGCGCGGGCACAGCAATGTGCAGGGTGACCGGACCATGGGAATTTTTGAAAAGATGCCCGAGTGGTTCCTTGCCGCATTGGACCGCGAGTGTGGGATCGAGGCTCCGCGAGCGGATGGACTGGATACAGTTGCGTCGATCCGTGCGATGCATGACGGGTCGGCGACGGTATTTTTCGGATTGGGTGGAAATTTTCTACAAGCCTCGCCAGACACAGATTTTACGGCGGCGGCCTTGAGTCGTTGTTCGTTGACGTGTCAGGTTTCCACCAAGTTGAATCGCAGTCATTTGGTCACTGGAAAAACCGCATTGATTCTGCCGTGTTTGGGGCGGAGTGAGCGGGATGGAAATGGCAGATCGGTCACATGTGAGAACTCGATGGGAGTTGTGCAATTGTCGCGTGGGATGCTTCATCCCGCCTCCGAGGATTTGAGGAGTGAGGTTGAGATCATTGCGGGTTTGGCGGAAGCGGTGCATGGGAAATCTGGTCCAATTTTGTGGTCTTGGTTGGCGGAAGATTATGATCGGATTCGGGATTTGATCTCACGCGTGATTCCAGGTTTTGAAAACTTTAACGAGCGTGTCATGCAGGACGGCGGTTTCTATTTGCCGAATCCAGCGAAGTTGAGGAAATGGGATACTGCGAGTGGGAAGGCGGAGTTTAGCGCGGCGGCCATCGGGGTGTTTCAAGTTAGGGAGGGGCGCTTTGTTTTACAAACCCTCCGCAGTCACGACCAGTTCAATACCACCATTTACGGGATGAACGATCGCTACCGCGGGATTGGCGACGCGCGGCGCATCGTGTTCGTTAACCCGGAAGATTTGCGAGAGTTAGGAATTTCGCCGTGCTCGTTTGTCGATCTAATCAGCATTTGGGGGGAAGAGCGGAGGTATGCCAAGAGGTTTATGGCAATCCCGTATGACATGCCGCGTGCGAGTGCTGCGGCGTATTTTCCGGAGGCCAATGTTTTGGTTCCAGTAGGAAGCCAGGCGGAGGGCAGCGGCACTCCGACGAGTAAGGCGATTGAAATTGAGATTGTGAAATCCGCGTCGAGTGCCGCGTCAGTCCAGTGAATGCGTCCTTAGAAAAACGAGTGCTCAAAGGCGTCTCGCGTTCCTTTTATCTGAGCCTGCGTTTGCTGCCTCGGCCGATGCGCGGGGCGGCAAGTCTTGCATATTTGTTAGCCAGGACGAGTGATACACTCGCGGATAGCGTTGCGGTGCCGGTGACCGTGCGGATCGAGTGTTTGAGGGATTTTGGCGATGCCATCCGAGGTGGTAGTGGACGATTGGATTGGCCGGTAGAATTGCTTTCTGCGGTCGTTGATGCGCGAGAGCGGAGTTTATTGGAGCATTCGCGCGAGCTATGCATTTGGCTTGAAAATTTGCCTTCAGAAGAGTCACGCCTTGTGCGTGAGGTTTTGGAGGTGATCCTTTCTGGACAGAGTTTGGATTTGGAGCGCTTTGCGGATGCGAGTTTTGAAAATCCTGTGGCCTTGTCGGATGATGCCGCGCTGGAAGATTATGCGTGGCGGGTGGCGGGCTGCGTTGGTGCGTTTTGGACAAAGCTGGGATTCGTGACGCTGAGAAATGATTTTTCCAGCGCGGATGAGGCGCGCTTGTTGGAGTGGGGGATTTCTTATGGGAAAGGGCTCCAGCTCGTGAATATTTTGAGAGACTTGCCTGAAGATCTGGCCGCGGGGCGTTGCTACTTGCCGGTGGCGGATCCATGGGATCGCGTGGGATTGCTGGCTTGTCATGTGAAGTGGCTTGCGCGGGCGCGAGTGTGGGTTGGCGGTGGTGAAAATTACGCGAAAGCGCTGAATTCCCGGCGCTTGAGTGTCGCCTCCGTGTTGCCGGCCTTGATTGCGCGCGAAACTCTGGAATCATTGGATGGGGCGAGTTGGGAGGATTTGCAGAGGCGCGTGAAGATCCCGAGAAGGCGAGTTTATCAGTTGATAATCAAGGCCTTCGTAGAATATTAAGGAAGGAAGTGAGTGGGGGATTCCGTGGTGGACCTGCGTGAATTTTGGCGCATGGAAGCTGCGGATTTCCGTTGCCATTCTGCCTTTTTGGGAGTGATAGTGCGGCTGCGTGTCCGCTTTAGCTCCCATTAAACCCACCTTCCGCATTCTTCTGTCGTTTTTCTTCGGCATGTTGCTGGCTGGCCATTCCTTTGGGGCTTCGGAAGCTCAGGAGGCTTCAGGTGGTGAGAAGCCGGTGGTGGAGGCACCTCTCGCGCCAGTGAACGAGTCGCCCGCCGCTGCGGTGGATCCTGACGACGCTGCGGCCGCTGAGAATCAAGATGCCATGATTGCTGCGGTGGCCAAACCGGTCAGCGCCGATCCCATCCAGATTTACGGGTGGCGGGAGGATATTCTCGTCAAAGGGATCACCGGTAAGTTGGCGGCCAAACTTGACACCGGTGCTTTGACCAGTTCGATCCATGCCGAGGAAAAAGAGTTGTTTGAAAGGGATGGTAAAAAGTGGGTGCGTTTTATCGTGACGGATCCAAGTTTAAAAAAGCCTGCGCGGAGCCGGATCGAGGCACCCTTGGTCAGGATTGCGAAGATCAAAGAGCCCGGCGGTGAATCGGTTGCGCGCGAGGTGGTGCGCTTGAGTTTTACGATTGGAGACCGGAAGTTGACAGGTGAGTTCACATTGAACAACCGCTCGAACATGCTGGCGCCGGTCTTGGTGGGGCGGACGATGATCAAGGATCTTGGATGGGTCGACCCGGGTCGCACGCATTTGGCGGATCAAAAGATTTTGCGCTAGTTGCCCGGGCGATTTTCTATTTTACGCGAATGAGTCCCAAGTGGAAATTTATCACGGCAGTGCTCCTGCTGATTGTTGCGGGTGGTGGTTTGGCCGCCTATAAAGTAAAAGAGTTAGGAGTTCCGTTTTGGACTGGTGAGCAGATCAATGAATGGGAAATCGAGGCGCGCGTTTCGTTCCTTGCCACGGGGCAACGGGTGAAGGCGCGCCTGGCCTTGCCTGCATCTGCGGTGGAAAGTCAGGTTGGTCAGGAAGTGGGCTCGCTGGGTTACCACTATAACATCGAGAAAGACCTCGGGCGTTACACCGCCGTGTGGTCGGCGGAAAATCGGGACGAGAGCCAAGCATTGTATTTTCGCGTGCGTTTTCCTAACCGGGTAGTCAGTGGTGGCGAGCCAATTGCTGCGGAGTTTCAAGCTTCCGAGCACGAGGGGCCCAATCTGACCGGGGCTTTGGGAGAGGCGGCCGTGAACATCGTCACGCGCGCCAAGGCAATTTCGTCCGATCCTGATTCTCTGTTTGTTGCGCTGTTTGCGGATATCAACACGGGTGAGTCCTCCCAGGAGTTTGTGTTGATGAAGCGACACTACGACAAGCAGTTCAGGAATACGTCCACCATGATGATGGGGATTGATCTATTGACGATGGCCGGGGTGCCAGCGCGAATTGCCTATGGCGTGCGGTTGGATGTCGAGCGCGGGAGTCAGACACCGGTGCCATTGGTCGAGTATTACGATGGAGCGTATTGGAAGGTCCGTGATCCGCTGGATGCATCATCCGTTTTGGATGGCCGGGTAATTTTTGTTTGGCACCGCGGGGGCGGCCCCCTGCTTGATGTGACTGGCGGTGAGAACTCGCGGGTCGCATTGACCGTGACCAGGGATCGCATTCCACTTGCTCGTTTGACCGACTTGAGCAACTCGCCGTTGATGGTTTCCACCATCCTTGGCTTGCCGGTGGCTGAGCGCGCGGCATTCCGTTATATTGTTCTAATTCCCATCGGGGCCTTCGTGGTGGTTCTCATGCGAAACATCATCGGGGTGCCGACTTTGGGAACATTCATGCCGGTTTTGATCGCATTGGCCCTGCTTGAAATTCCGTTATTGCGCGGCTTGACGATGTTTTCCGTGTTGGTTGCGGCCGGTCTGTGGTTTCGGTTTTTACTTTCCCGGCTCAATTTGTTGGTGGTGCCGCGTGTGGCCGCGTGTGTCGTGATTGTCACCTTGCTGATGATCATGATGGGGGTGGTGAGTTACCGGCTCGGGATGAGTGGCGGTGTGCAAATCGCGCTGTTTCCCATGATCATTCTGGCATGGACGATTGAGCGGATGTCGCTGATTTGGGAAGAGGAGGGAAAGCGCAGCGCGATCACGCAGGTAGCGGGTTCTCTGTTAGTTGCGGTGCTGGCCTATCTGCTGATGCGGATTTCCCAGGTGCAATATTGGGCGTTTTACTTTCCGGAGTTGTTGTTGATCCTGCTTGCCGGGATTCTCATGATCGGGCGCTACACGGGCTATCGGATTTCCGAGTTGATGCGGTTTAAAACCTTCGCCGATGCCTGATCCTGCGCCGCTGCTGAAACGTCGATGGTGGCACCGCTGGCTGCTCACCCCGGGAGAGCTTCGTCAACTGGGTGTGGTGGGCATCAACATGCGCAATGCCCGCTTCCTCCTGCCGAACAATCCCCGGCGATTGTATGGCTTGGTGGATGACAAATTGCAGACCAAGGCGCTGGCCGAAGCTGAGGGGCTTTCGGTTCCTAAAACTTATGCTGTCATTCGTTCGCCGCATGATGCCATCCGCCTGGATCAAATGTTAGCAGAGCAGTCGGCCTTTGTGATCAAGCCAGCTCGTGGATCTGGAGGAAAAGGCGTGCTGGTCATCGACGGGCGGGATGAGAGTCATTACATCAAGGCCAGTGGGGCGCGGTTGACGAAGGCGGATGTGCGCCACCATGTATCTAACATTCTTGCGGGGCTTTTCAGTCTGGGGGGGCAGCGGGACTGTGCCTTGGTTGAGTATCGGGTGAGGCCGGCCAAGTTGCTGACAGACATCAGCTACCAAGGGGCTCCGGACATCCGGATCGTGCTGTTTCATGGCTATCCCGTGATGGCGATGTTGCGAGCGGCGACCTTGGAGTCGGATGGTCGAGCCAATTTGCATCAAGGAGCGCTGGGAATTGGGATCGACCTTCGGAGTGGAAGGACCATTTGCGCGGTGCATCATGGCAAGTCCGTCACACGGCATCCGGATTTGGACATCGGATTGATCGGCATTCAGATGCCGGAATGGGATCGGATCTTAGACATCGCGGTTACCTGTCAGGAAATGACGGGGCTTGGCTATCTCGGGGTGGATTTGATGATCGACGAGCATTTAGGCCCCCTCATGATTGAGGTGAACGCGCGGCCGGGCTTGGCGATTCAGCAGGCGAATGGCATGGGATTGTTGCGGCGTTTGGAGCCGATTCGCGAGCAGCACAAAAAGCACCCAGCCGCCGGGCACTTTGAGCGGATTCAGTTTTCTCAGAATAATTTCTAGGAAAATCAAGGGCTCCAGGGGCTTATCTAACGATAGTTTTTGAGTTGTTATCTAATTTTTCCTGTTGGGAGGCTTGGAGAATTGACATCGAAGAATTGGCGGAACAAGTATAGCCGATTCTATAAATCAAAAACCATGAAATTACATACCCCCCTATTCGCCGCAGCAGCGGCATTCACAGGTCTTGCAGCATCCGAAGTGACAGCGGCACCGCCTGCAGGAAATAAAGTGCAATTGTTGGTGAAGTCCAAGGCTTCCATGTCGGAAGCAGGGCTGCATGCCATGCTCTCCGCGAAGGGAGCGAGTGAGCGTGGAGTGATTGCCGCGCTTGATGTTAGGATTATTGAGGTTCCCGCGCATGCTGCGGATGTGTTAGTGAAGGCCTTGAGCCGTAACAAAGACATCGAGTATGTGGAGGTGGATGCCCAAGCGACAGGATTGGCGACGCCGAATGACACCTATTTCAATTCCCAGTGGTGGCTGACCAAGGTGCAGGCACCTCAGGCATGGGATATTACCACAGGAGCCTCGGGAACAATCATCGCCGTGGTCGATAGCGGGGTGCATGCTTCGCACCCGGACCTTGCAGGCAAGCTTCTGCCAGGTTATGACTTTTTCAACAACGATGCGGACCCCGCAGACGACTGGGGGCATGGGACGGCGGTGGCTGGAGTCATCGGTGCGGCTTCGAATAACAGCATTGGCACTGCATCCATGGCTTGGGCAAATCCGATTTTGCCGGTGAAGGTTTTAGGAGCTGATGGAAACGGCCCGTATTCTGCGATTAGCAATGGAATCATCTGGGCGGCAGACCAAGGAGCTAAGGTGATCAATTTGAGCCTTGGGGGAACCCAATCATCCACGACCTTGCAGAATGCCGTCAACTATGCATGGAACATGGGTGCGGTCGTTGTGGCTTCAGTGGGAAATAACGGCCTCAACGTTCTGACTTATCCATCCGCCTGCAACAATGTCATCGCTGTGTCTGCGACCAATGCGACGGATGGATTCCCGACTTGGTCAAACTTCGGGCCTCATGTGGACGTTTCTGCACCGGGAGAGAGTATTCTAACGCTGTATGGAACTGATCTTTACGCTTATTGGAATGGCACATCGTTTTCCTGTCCGATCACTTCTGGAGTTCTTGCCTTAATGAAAGCGGCGAACCCACAACTCACAAATGTTGGATTGAGAGATTTGCTCATCAGCAGCAGTGATGATTTGGGAGCGAGTGGCTTCGACATCTACTACGGGAACGGTCGGGTGAATGCGCTTAGTGCGGTGCAAGCGGCAGTGAATGCGATTGTTGTGGATACGACTTCGCCGACACTTGCCTTCACCACGCCCAGCAATGGTTCGACGGTTTCCGGGAATGTGAATGTGGGAGTGAATTCCGCTGATAACATTGGAGTGACGCGGGTGGACTTCTATGTGAACGGAGTCTTGACCAGCCAAAGCCCATCTGCCACGCCGACTTTCACATGGAACACCACCAATCTGGTTGACGGTTCTTACACTCTGGAAGCTCGTGCGTTTGATGCCGCAAACAACTTTGGGACCAGCACGATTGTGGTGAATCTAGCAAATTCGGTCATGGTTGACACAACGGCACCCTCGGTGGCGATCACCTCGCCCACAGGAGGAGTCCGAGTGGTGAAAAATCAAAAAATCACGGTGCAATCGAGTGATAACATCGGAGTGACTCAAGTGCGGCTTTACATTGATGGAAACTTGTTTGCTAGCAGCACCTCGCCGACAGTGACCTTCACTTGGAACACCTCCAGTGCATCACGCGGGACTCATATCTTGCAGGCCTATGCCTACGATGCAGCCGGCAACATTGGGGCTTCGGCGCCGGTCAGCGTGAGACGCTGAGTAGATGAGTGATTGAAAGCCCTTGAGATTGCGAATTCTCCCCCCGGATGCACTTCGTTTCTCACCAAAAATCCACGGCGCTGATGAAAGCGCAGATTAGACTTTAAACATACCACCGCGTTTCCCACCGAGGACAGCGGCTCCCATGATGGCAACGGAGAGAAAGACCATCGCCCACACGCCGAGTGCGGCGGCCAGTTCAGTGCCGTTTCCGAGAGTGCTGAGAAGGGTGTAGATGGCTTTGGTGATGGGGAAGTGCTGTTGCTGTTGGGCGAGGATGAGGCTGTCGCTGACTTCAAGCATGGCGAAGGCAAAAGCGAGGATTGAGCCTGCGGCAAGATTGGCACCAATGAGAGGAATGGAGATGCGGCGCATGGTGCGAGATGGAGTGGCCCCGAGAGATTTTGCAGCTTCTTCGAGAGTTGGGTTGCTTTGTTGGAGTCCGGCCACCGAAGCTCGAACGATGTAGGGTAGGCGCCGGATTGCGTAAGCAACCACGATCAGCAAGAACGGGCTTCCGCCGGCACCCACAAGAAAATGGAACGCCTTTCCTTCTTGCGAGAGAGATAGATATCCGAATGCCATGACCAGGCCCGGCACCGCGAGCGGCATCATCACAAGTGCGTCGAGAAAATTGCGTGATTTCAGGTCCGAGCGCACCACGACCCAAGCGACTGAAAGCCCGATGACGAGGGCGACGAGCGTCGCGCATCCAGCGTAGAGCAGGCTGTTCTGAATGGAGGGAACGACCACGCCGTTGCCGAGAGCCTCAATGTAGTGCCTCATGGTGAATTCGTCTGGCAGGACGGTGCCATACCAGCGACCGGCGATGGAAAGCAGGATCACGCCGAGGTGGGGAATGGAGGCGAAGAGGAAGACGCTGAGGAAAAAGCCACTGCACGCCGCAGATTTCCAACCGCGAAGGCGGAGAGATGATGCGCGCCCCTTCGGCCGAGGTGCGGTGCCGAGTGGAGACTTGCCCAAGACCAATTTCGACAATGCAAAGACCACGGCAGCGGTGATCAGAAGAACGGCTGTTAGCGCGTAGGGAATCGGGTTTTTATCCAAGCCTTTCAATCCGTCAAAAATCTGGACTGGGGCGACGCGTGCGTAGTCGAAGACGAGTGGCACGCCCAACTCGGTGAAGGACCAGATGAAAACAATTGACGCGCCAGCGAAGACTCCGGGCATGGCGAGCGGCAGAGTGATCCTGAAAAATCGTTTCCATGGGGGGCAGCCGAGATTTTCCGCAGCTTGCTCCATCGCCGGATCCAAGTTGGAAAGTGCGGCGGCGATGTTCATGTAGAGAATCGGGTAAAGGTGGAGCGCATTCATCATCACGATTCCAGCAAATCGGCCGTGCGCCAGCCAGTCGAAGGGCAGCTCCGCATCCATCAGACCGGATTTGATTAGCAGCGCGTTGAACGCGCCGTTCACACCGAGCATTTGCTTGACTCCAACGGCTCCGACGAAGGGCGGCAGGATCATCGGGGCAAGCACAAGGACGCCGAGGACAGGCTTGGCAAAAAAGTCGAAGCGGTGCCCGACGAGTGCGAGCGGGAAGGCGATGGCGAGGGTGGCCATGGTGCTGACGATGCCGAGTGCGAAGGCATTCCAAAGCCCCTCGCGGTAGATGGGATTGGCGAAAACCGAGCCAAAAAAGTCGAGGGTGAAAAAGTGTGATCCGTCGGCGCGAGTTCCCTCAAATGCCTGCTTCACCACCATGCCGGCAGGGTAGAGGAAAAAGACGGCGAAGAGCGCGGTGACGGCGAGAGAGATGGCAATGGCGTGGCCGCGTTTCATCGGATGGTGGTGACAGTGGGAGATTGCGCGCGGGCGATGGCTTCCGCCTTGCGGTAGTTCGAGCGGAACCACTCGCCGATTTCCGCAGCGCGAGCCGCGGCTTTCAGCGCATCCGCGCCGTCGAGGAGGGGGTCGCCACCGCCGGCGACCTCGTAGTTGACGAGTGAGACATCGGAAAACACGGCGAGTGCTTCTGCGGGCATGCCAGCCTCGCGGATCGCAAGCCAAGCGGATTTCATCTCCTCGTGGGAGTCGATGCACATCACGCGGACCAATTGGCGGAGGGTGTTGAAGCAGTTGCCGGTGAGCGCTCGTTGATAGGTGAAATTTCCTGGATCCTCGTAGGGCATGATGCCGGGCATGGTGCTGTGTGCGAGCAATTCCGGGGTGTAAACGTCGCGCCGGATCGGGGTGCGGTGAAGCGCGCGCGCCTTCGGGCCATGCGGGCTTCCGGGTTTGGAAAACCAGAGAATCTGTGCTGCGGGGCTAAGGCAGAACTCGACAAAGGCCTGGGCGACATCTTCCTGCTGCGTGCCTTTCAGCACGGCGACGGGGTCGGCGCTGAGGGTGGTGCCGCCGCGTGGCGCGATCCAGACGAGGCGTGGGTCACCCGTGCGGGTTTTCAGTTCGTCGGCGAATGAGCGGCCGTAAAAGTCGATGCACATGCCTGCGGCGGCGTTGCCCTGGCCGACATCTTGTGGGATTTTCGATGCGCTATCGGTAAAATAGCGGGCGTTTGCGGCCATTTTTTGAATCAACTGGAGCCCGGCCGACCAGCCAGCGTGAGCGGCTGTGGCGGGGTCAGCACCGGGTTTGGCGATGCAGCGTTGCATTTCTCCCTGCACGAGCAGTTCGAAGGTGCGGGCGACCGAGCCACTTTTCGTGGGGTCTGCGAGGGCGAGCGTTCCGGCGTAGCGTGGATCTGCTAGGTCATTCCATGAGGTGGGCGCGGGGAGTGCGAGGCGGGCGAGGAAGTCCGGATTGTAGCAAATTCCAAACTGCGACATGCAGGTTCCAACCCACGTGTGATTGGTCGGGTAGTATCGCTCACCGGTGAAGCTTTCTGAAATAGGGCCGTCGCTGGTGAACAACTCCTGGTGTGTGTCGAAGATGCGGAGTGGCAAGAGACGGCCTTTTTTCTCTTGGCTTGCGAAGTCAGGCTCGCCGCCACCGAAAAAGACGTCCACGCCGATGCCTTGGCGTCCGGTGTCTTCTGCAGCTTTGTATCCGGCGTCGAGCACCATGCGGATTTCCGAGGTGCCGCCGGGTGTCCGCCAGTCGATGTAAATCGAGCGGCCAGTGGATTTTTGCCAGTGGCTTGCGAAGGCCTCGCCAAATTCTTGGCGGATCGACTCATTGTGCGGGCTGATGATGACAAGCTTGTCATCTGCATCGCGCGAGCGGGTGGTGGCAGTTTCCCGGCGCATCGCCAGCGGGAGAGCCACAATGGTGGCCAAGAGTCCGAAAATGATCCAAGCGCGTTTCTTCATCAGGGAAGGGGACTAGGGCTTCAAAATGACGACATCGTCATGGCGTGCGTGAAGGGTGATGGATTGCTCGCCGGGTTCGTGAATGATGTGTGGATTCATTTCGACAACCTGCTGTCGTCCGGCGGCGGTATCGATCCAATATTGGATACGCTGGCCAAGGTAGCTGCGTTCACTGATGGTGCCGGAAACTGCGTTATCGCCTTGTTCCTTATGGAGTCGCCACGCTTCTGGGCGGACGGAGATGCGCAGCGCCTCGCCCGGGGCGGGCGACCATTTAGGGTCGGTGATGCGCCCCACCATTGGGCCGGCGGCGGTGTTAGCGAGGGTGAATCCTTCACGCGTTTCGATGGCTTCACCCGCGATGAGGTTGGTTTCTCCAATGAAATTTGCGACGTATGCGCTGAGTGGTGCGCGGTAAATTTCCTCTGGCGCGCCGATTTGGCCGATTTTGCCGCGAGTGAGGATGGCCATGCGATCCGCCATGGCGAGGGCTTCCTCCTGATCGTGAGTGACATAGATGCCGGTCAGGCCGTTTTCCTTCACGATGCGGCGGATTTCACGACGCATCTCCACGCGGAGCTGGGCGTCGAGGTTTGAGAGCGGCTCGTCAAGAAGCAGGCATTTTGGTTTTACGACGAGGGCGCGAGCGAGCGAGACCCGTTGTTGCTGGCCACCAGACATCTGGTCGATTGCGCGGTCGCCAAAGCCTGGCAGCTGCACCATTTCAAGGGCTTCCTCGACGCGGCGCTTGATTTCGGGTTTGGGGACGCGGCGTTCCTCAAGGCCGAACGCAATATTCTGGCCAACGCTGAGGTGTGGCCATAGGGCGTAGCTTTGGAAAACCATGGCGGCCTCGCGTTTGTGTGGCGGCATTTTCGTCACGTCGCGTTTCCCGAAGTGGATGCTGCCGCTGGTGGGAGTTTCCAAGCCAGCGATGCAGCGGAGAAGCGTCGTTTTACCGCATCCAGAGGCTCCAAGCAGGAAGAATAGCTCGCCAGCGCGGACCTCCAGACTGATCCCGTCGAGTGCGCGAATGGTTCCAAACGACTTGACGAGCGATGAGGCGGTGATGGCTTCCATGACGTGCGCCCATGCTTCCGGCTGGGTACAGGGAATCAAGCAGGAAGCGGGCGATTCCTGATAAAAAACCCAACAAGGCACCTCGCTGGGTGACTTTCCCGCATGGCGGACTCGAAAATTCAGGGAAATCCTCAACCCACCGCCTGGCAATGCGCGTGGCGAGTGACGATTTCTTCTAGGGCACGCATGTTTTTCTCAAAGGCTGCAACGAGAGCAAATTGGTTCCGTGCGCGGTCGAGATTGTGATTCTGGCGTTTGATTTTGAAATACGTGTCGCCGTTCAGGTGGTCTGTCAGGAAGCGGATGCCGCATTCCAAGGTCAGCAGTTTGCCGGAGAATGCGAGGTTTTCGAGCTCGGCGGCGTTGAGGAATTTCGCGGTTGAGAGGTAGCCGCGGACGAGCGATTCAAAGCGATCCAGCCGGATGTCGACGCGGTCCGTTTCTGGATCATCCTCCAAGGTGGTCGCGGCAGCGGTGCGTGCCATATCGCCAAAATCATAGAGCGCGGAGCCGGGCATGGTGGTGTCCAAGTCGATCACGCAAATCCCCTCGGCCGTGAGGTCATCCAGCAGGACATTGTTCAACTTGGTGTCATTGTGTGTGACGCGCTCCGGGATGGCTCCTGCCTCGATAAGGTCAGTCACGCGCGAGCAATCCGCCGCTCGTGCGCGGGCGAATTCGACCTCGGCCGCCACGGACTGGGCCCGCCCATGCTTGTCCTCGCGGACGGCAGCTTCCAGCGCTTCCAAGCGCTTGGGCGTGTGGTGGAAGTGAGGGATCGTCTCGTGCAGACGAGCTCCACCGAGGTTGGCGGTGAGGTTTTGGAAGGCTCCAAACGCTCTTGCCGCCTGATAGGCCTGCTCGTTGTTTTCAATTTCATCGTAGCCTTTTGCGCCTTCGATGAACAGATAGGTCCGCCAAATGTTGCCTTCTTCATCCCTTGCGTAGGGCTCTCCATTCAGCGCGGGAATGCAGGTGAGCGTGCGCCGGTGCGCTTCAGGATTTCCCTCCGCGAGCAAGGTTTCCAAGGCGTGCGAGGTCACACGCGCCACGTTCGCAATCACCTTGAGCGGCTCAGTGAAGACCTTGTGATTGAGCCGCTGGTGGATGTAGCGGACGACTTGGCCAGCCTGATCATAGGTGGCGCAATAGGTGTCGTTGATGTGGCCAGTGCCAAATGGGTGCGCCTCCAAGAAGTCGGCACGCATTTGGAAAAGCTTGGAAATCAATCGAATATCATGCATGCGCTGGGCTCAAGTGAGTGCCGCCGGGTAGTCTCCGTTGGCGATGAGGGTCTCGATGGATGCCACGACGTGCTGCTTGTCCGCCGGGTAGGTCACGCCAAACCAATGGCTGGTGGTATTCAGCACCTTGCAGTCCGCAGTGTTTGCGCGAATCATCGCATCCACGGCGGTCGGGATGTAGTATTCCGAGCGCTCCTCCTTGCCGGAGGCTTTGAGAAACTCGACGAAATCCGCTTCGAGGTCTTGATAGAATCGGGCGGTGAAGGCCCAGAAATTCATGGAAACG
>JBILPN010000390.1:0-4152 GCA_044373865.1 Luteolibacter sp.
CGAGTCGATGATCGACCAGAAGAGTCACGGGGCAACCATCAACGCGTCGTTGACGGGCCTGGGCGGCATCGCCGTGGCCGGGACCGGAACGCTGACCTTGGGCGGAGCCAATGACTACAACGGCACTACGGAGGTTCGCGTCGGCACCTTGGAGTTGGCCGGCGGAGACAACCGTCTGCCAAAGGGAACGGTGCTAACACTTGGCGATGGCAGTTCGGTCAATGTCGGCGTGCTCAAGCTGAATGGATACAATCAAGAATTGGCCGGATTATGGACCGCCGGTCACAATGGATACATCGAACAAGGCTATTTTGCCGGCAACCGAGTGATCAACGGCAGCGCGACGCCCTCCACGCTGACCTTGAATATTGAGAGCGGCCTCAACAACCAGTTTGTCGGCACGCTGGGCGGCCCCGGCCAATATGATAACAACTTCGCCGTCAAAAAAACCGGCGGCGGCACGCTGTGGCTCGGCCGTTCCGCCAATTGGACCGGTGGGACGACCATCGAGGAGGGCGCGCTCGAATTGAATTCGCAGTTTTATCAAGGAAATCAAGCGTCCGGCATCTTCCGCATCGGCACGGGAGCCACGCTTGCCGTTTCCGGGGTGATTTCTCCCCTCACCTTCAATGGCGTCACCGTGGAGTTTCTATCCGGCGGTGCCGGAACGCTCACGAATAAAGGCTCATGGGATTGGCTAGAATGGAAGGCGAGCGGCGGAATGACGATCCGTTCCACCGGAGGCGAGCGGAACCTGTTCTCCGCCGCACCGAACTATGATCTGTTATTAAATTGGAGCGACCTGCTGTGCGATATCGCGCGGGGGACGGATGCCACCTCCGATCTGCTGGTTTCCATTCCGATCAATGGCAACGGCAACATCACCAAACAGGGCAACGGCATCATGACCCTCTCCGGATCTAACAACTACAATGGCACTTCCATCATCGCCGGCGGCACACTGGTGGTCGGCAACGGCGGCTCCAGCGGGACGCTCGGCAGCGGAACCGTGACCAACCATGCTTCACTGGTATTCAACCGCAGCGACAGCCTCACGGCTGCCAATGTCATCAACGGCACTGGCACACTGATCCAAAACGGCGCGGGCACCTTGATGCTCTCGGCGGCGAATGCTTACTCCGGCGGCACCACAATCAACGCCGGCATCCTGCGAGTGGAAACCATCGGCACGCTCGGCTCCGGCGACCTATCCATCGCTTCCGGCGCATCTTGCGAAATCCATAACATCAGCGGTGCCGTCGGAAACAATGCCACCGTGTCGATCAACGGCACCGGCAAGCTCCATCTCACCTCTGGCGTCATTGAAACTGTCCGCTCGTTGGTGATCGACGGCGTCGAGCAGGCGAAGGGCACCTGGGATGCGATCCGCGACCCGCTTCATTTCGCCGGGACCGGCTCGCTGATTGTCACCGCGGGCCCGGCAACGGATGTGGATGGTGTCTGGACCAGTCTCAGCGACGGCGTTTGGAGACAGTTTGAAAACTGGCAGGATGGCGATGTTGCCAGAGGCGCGGACAAGACCGCGACCTTCAGCCAGAGCACGGGTGCAACCGTCACGCTCGACGACGCCCGCACCATCGGCCAACTAACTTTCGGCAGCTCCGCTTACTCCCTCGTTGGCAGTCCTTTGACGTTGGCGTCCGCTTCAGGCACTTCGGGCGTCGCCGTCGCCACCGACGCGAGCGCCTTCATCGGCAGCGTGCTCACCGGCACATCCCACTTGGACAAAACCGGCGATGGCACTCTGGTTCTTTCCGGAACTAACAACTACTCCGGCAACACAAGCGTCGCCGCCGGCACCTTGCGCGTCACGGCCGACACCTCGGCCGGCGTGACCATCGCGAATCCCGGCTTCGAATCCCCGGCCTTCGGCGGTGGTGGATGGGACTACACCCCAGCCGACGCAGGCTGGAATTTCGTCGGATCCGGCATCGGTCGCAACGGCTCGCCGTGGGTGACCACCGCGCCGGAAGGCCAGCAGGTGGGCTTCGTCCAAGGTAGCGGCAATCTATCGAAAAACCTAAGCATCACGGCTGGCGGGTTCTACGACCTGACCTTCCAAGCCGCCAACCGCCCGAATTACCCCGACAGCGGCATCGCCATTCAAATCAACGGCGCTACCGTCAATAGCTGGCCAGCGGGCACCTTCGCCTCCAGCGGTGCGTTTCAAACCTTCACCATCCGCGGCATCCACCTGCCAGCGGGCAGCCACCTGTTGGCATTCGTCGGCAGCCTGAACGGCGCCGATTCCGCGACTGCCATCGACGACGTGCGCTTGACCGGCTACGCAGCAGGGAGTCTGCCGACCGGCACGGCGGTGACGCTCGCTGGCGGCACGCTGGAACTGGACGTGGCACAGACCGTCGGCTCCTTAACCGGCATCAGTGGCGCAGAATTGATCAATCACATTTCCCTCACCGTCAGCACCGCCGCCCATACCACTTTCGCCGGCGTGATCTCCGGTAATGGTTCTTTGGTCAAGGCGGGCTCGGGCATCCTCACCCTCTCCGGCGTAAACACCTACAGCGGCAATACCTCCGTCACCGGCGGATCTCTCAGCCTGGGCAATGGAATATCACCCACCAACCTCGCCGACACTGCGGATCTCATTGTCACCACGGGTGCCATGCTCAACCTCAACTACTCCGGCACCGATCAAATCGGCAATCTGTGGGTCGATGGCAAGCAATTACCGCCCGGCGTGTATTCATCCAGTTCCGGCTTCATCACCGGCTCCGGCACGCTCACCGTCACCAGCGGCCCGGCTACCGGAAACTACGCCACCTGGTCCGGCCGCGGCTTCCACAATCTAACGGGTGGGCCTGCCGACGACGATGACAACGACTCGATCGCGAATCTCCTCGAATACATCCTCGGCGGCAATCCGCGCGTCGTCTCCAGCGGTATCCTTCCCATCGCCACCGCATCATCCGGGAACCTCGTATTCACCTTCCGCCGCGTCCACTCCACCACCGCAGACACCACTCAGGTCTTCCAGCACAGTAACAACCTATCCGGCTGGACCGATGTGCCCATCGTCGCCGGCGGCATCGTCGCCATCCAGCCAGACACCCCGCAAGCCGGCACCGACACGGTCACCATCACACTGCCCGAAGGTAGCAATCCCCGAATCTTCGGTCGCCTCAAGTTTTCCCTCTAACCGCACAACTATAAACCATACAATGTTTCCACGACTTCTCAGTTTTTTAGTTGCCGGGGTGAGCTCTGCCGCGACCGCTGGGGCCGCGCGGGGCCGAAACCATTTTCGCCTGCACCCTCAAACGAAAAGCATGTCGCCGACTCACACTGACCTTCACTGTAATCCATTTATGAAATCCAATATGATTTGCACCGCCATTCTAGCCGCCGCCTGCCTGCCCACAGCCAGCGCTGAAACAATCTCGATCCATAGCCCGAACCAACAACTCCACGTCCAAGCCGGACTCGATGATTCGGGCACATTTCGCTATTCGCTCGAAGCCTTCGGCAAATCCCTTGTGCTCCCCTCCCCCGCAGCAATCCATACCACCGATGCCATCCTGCCTGGAGTCACCTGGAAACTCCTCCGTCACGAATCTACCAACACCGATTCCACCTGGAAGCCACTCTGGGGAAAACGCTCCATCGTGCCCGACCGCCACAAGCAAACCGTTTTTCAACTTCAAGGACCCGGCGCGGCACGCCTCGACATCACCATCCGCGTTTACGACGACGGACTCGCCCTCAGATACTCCGTGCCGCCGGGTTCCCAAGCCATCACTGCCACCGATCGGACCGAATTCCACTTTGCCGGCGATTACACCACCTGGAGTTACAATCATGAAAATCATAACAAAGGCCCTGAAAATATCAGTTGGATCCACGACGTTCGCGCACCGGTCGTCACCCTGCAAGCAGCCCCTGACATCTTCCTCGCAATCCACGAGGCTGACCTGCGCCAAGGCGAGCCACTCTTGCTAGTTAAAGCTGAGCCCACGGCCTTCCGTGCCAAGGCGACGCTTGGCACGCTTGAACCCGGCAGTTCCAGTCCCTGGCGTGTCATTTTCTGCGGTCGAAGCCCCGGTGCGCTCGTGGACTCCCATTTGCTAGAATTGCTCAACCCACCACCCACCGGCGATTTTTCCTGGGTCA
>JBILPN010000016.1:0-14042 GCA_044373865.1 Luteolibacter sp.
CTGGCAAAGTCGAACCAGCGCTTGCGGCGTGTGGGTGCAGCTTGGGAGTTGGAGCCTACGGCTTTCCGTGGCCAGTGGGGCATTGCGCGCGATGACTTTGGGCGGCTCTATCATAACAACAACTCAACCCTGCTTTTCGGCGATTTGCTCGCCCCCAATCTCCTTCAGGGGAATTCTGGTGTGCGCATGAGTTATAAGGATTTTGTCCAACTCGGCAGCAATCAGGTCTGGCCTGCGCGCGTCACTCCTGCCGTGAACCGCGCCTACATGGCCAAGCGCCATGGTTTCCCCAACAACACGCTCGATCCGCAAACTTACAAGCTCAGCAGCGCCACTTCGGCAGCGGGCATGACGGTCTATCGAGGGACGAATTTTCCAAAGAATTGGTATGGCACGGCGTTTGCGACCGAGCCGGTGAGCAACTTGGTGAAAGCAATTTCAATCAAAGATGTCGCGGGCGGATTGAAGGGGGAGCATGTCATGGGCGAGCGCGAGTTTTTGGCATCGACGGATGAACGGTTCCGGCCGGTGAATGCCTACAATGCGCCGGATGGATCGCTCTACATCGTGGATATGTATCACGGCATCATCCAGCACCGGACCTACATGACCAGCTACTTGCGCAAGCAGACGCTGAGTCGCGGGCTGGACCAGCCGGGCGTGGGGCACGGCCGGATCTATCGGATCCGGAGCCGCGCGGGGAAGGTCGAGCCGCTGCGGGATTTGAGTGGCTTGCAGGGCCTGGACTTGGTGAAGGTTTTGATGCACCCAAATGCATGGCAGCGGGAGATGGCGCAGCGCATGCTCGTCGAGCGCAAGGATCTCGAAAGTTTGCCATTTTTGGAGAAACTCGCGGCAGCGGGAGCACCGCTGGCAAAAATCCATGCGATTTGGACGATGGAGGGAATGGGCGCGCTCAAAGCCGCGCACTTGGCGGGTGCCATCCGCAGTGGGGACGCGAGTTTGCAGGCGTCCGCCTTGTGGGCAAGCACGCGTCTCACGGCCACGGAATTGGCGAAACTCGAATCCGTTCTAATCACCGCCGAAGCGTCAAGTGACTCGGTTCTTCCGTATTTGACCCGCGCGCTCGGGCCGCTCGGGACCGCCAAGGCTTTTGCCAGATTGGGAAGCTTGCTCAAGCAGCACTCGAAGATTCCTTTTGTCCGGGAAGCCTTGGTTTCCGGCTTGAATGATCACGAAACTGAATTTGTGAAGGCCGAGCTGGCTGGATCGAAAGACCGGCAGTTGCTCGCTTGGTTGGAGCAGGGGAGTCGCGACGCCGACGCGCGTAAGGAGGCCGGCAGCGATTTGCACGGAGATGAGTTGGCATCATTTGAGCGTGGCAAATCGATGTTTCACGGAGAGGCTGCCTGCTTCGGTTGCCACGGCGCGGACGGCGGCGGAATGGAAAATTTAGGGCCACCCTTGGATAAATCTGAGTGGGTGATTGGTAAGTCAGAGGTGCTGGCGAAAATCTTGCTCCACGGCATGACCGGCCCACTCAGCGTCGCGGGTATCCACTACCGCCCTGTCGCGGACATGCCTGGTTTGGCGATGAATCCTAGCATGACGGACCAACATCTGGCCGACATCGCGACCTATATCCGGCAGGAATGGAGCAATCGTGCCGCACCTGTGGATTCCAACTTGATCCGACAAGAGCGGGAGACGAACCATGCGCGCGAGGGTCGCGCATGGACGGCAGATGAGTTGTTAAAGTAAAAAATGGTGGGACCCAAAGTCGATCATCAATCGCCGGCCAAAACTTCAGTGCCCCGCTCGCGCAATTGCCTGATGAACTCAGGATCGGCATTTCGGTCTGTGACGAGGCAGTTGAGGTACGCCACATCGGCAAAGAAAAATGCGGATTTTTTCCCGAGCTTCGAGTGATCTGCTAGGAAGACGGCGTCACCGGCCATGGCGACGATGCGCTCCTTGAATGCCGCTTGGTGCGAGTTGCTCTCACTCACGCCGCGTTCCAAGTCCAAGCCATTGCCGGAAAAAAAGATTCGGTCGATGTTGTAGCGCTGGAGCGATTTCTCTGCCGTGAGGCCGATGAACGAGCGCGACTTGGAGTCGAATAGCCCACCAGTGCAAATCAGATCGAGATTCGGGCGATCTGCCAGAGCGGTGAACACATTCAGTGCGTTGGTCAGGATCGTCAGCGGGAGCTCGGGCAGAAACTCGGTGAGAGTTAGAACGGTCGAACTTGCATCTAGGAAAATGGTTTCATTGGGACGGATGCGGGCGACCGCGGCCCGAGCGATCGACTGCTTTTCATCACGGCGCACCGCTTGGCGCTCATTCAGTGGCAGTTCCTCGCGTGCCCGGTCCGGACGGCTAGCCCCGCCGTGCGTGCGGACGAGATCGCCGCGTTTTTCAAGAATTTCAAAATCTCGGCGGACCGTCTCGTCAGTCACTCCCAGCTCGGCGGCCGTGTCCACGGTCCGCAGGGAGCCCGTCACTTGGAGCAATTCAAAAATTCGGCGTTGGCGGTCGATGGCGAGCATGGAGTTGTGTAATTCTTTGTTTTGTTGGGAATATTTGGATTTTTGATTGACTTGTCAATCAAATCCAAGGAAAACCACGTCGAAATGGCCGATACAACGACTGACTCCCCCCAATCTGATGCCTTAGCTCGCCTGTTAACTCTTTCCCACGAGCTTGGCCGTGAAGAGCGGAAGTTGGCGATTTTAGGAGAGGGGAACACCTCGACCCGGACCTCCGCACAGACCTTCCTTGTCAAGGCAAGTGGTTCGAATCTTGCTTCGCTTGCAGAATCTGGCGTGACCGAGTGTCACATTGCGCCCTTTATCTCCCTGCTCGACACCGAATCTCTGGCGGATCATGAGGTGGATGAGCGTTTGCTCGCCGCGCGGGTGGACGCATCCGCGAAAAAGCCGTCGGTTGAGGCGATGTTTCACGCGTGGTTGCTGACCTTGCCTGGGGTAAATTTCGTGGGACACACCCACCCGGTGGCCGTCAACGCGCTTCTATGCACCCAGCATGCGCGAGCGTTCGCGACGCGCCGCTTGTTTCCAGATGAGATCGTCTGCTGCGGCACCGAGTTCGTCCTCGTTCCGTATGTGGACCCCGGCTTGAAGCTCGCACAGTCCATTCGCTACGCCGTCACTTCCTATGTTGAGCGCTTGGGGCGTGCGCCGCGCATCATTCTGTTGGAGAACCACGGCCTCATCGCCCTTGGAGCCACCTCGGATGCAGTGCTTGCCGCGACCCTGATGGCGGTCAAGGCCGCGGAGATCCACGCAGGTGCTGCGGCATTGGGGGCGCCGCGTTTCCTCTCTTCCGAGGTCGTGGCGCGCATCGCCGGGCGCCCAGATGAACTCTATCGGGAAAAAATGCTAGGTTTTCGCTGAGAAAATCAAATTCACTCACACTCTACTAACCATGAATAACTATCAATATGTAAACTACCTGTGGGACGATGCCAAGGCAGCGTCTCTCGACTCGGTCGGCCGCCTTGCCTATCGCTCGAACATCCTTGGCAGCGACCAGCGCATCACCAACACCGGTGGTGGAAATACCTCATCGAAAGTGACCGAGAAGGACCCGCTCACGGGCGCGGACACTGAGGTTTTGTGGGTCAAGGGCTCAGGCGGCGACCTCCGCACCAGCACACGCGAGAACTTCTCATCGCTCTATCAGCAGAAGCTGTTGGATTTGCAAAAACTCTACGCCGCACGCGCTGACAAAGGGCTCAAGTCCGCAGCGGAAGACGACATGGTGGGAATGTATACTCATGCCACCTTCAATTTGAATCCGCGTGCTTCATCCATCGACACGCCGCTGCATAGCTTCATTCCAGCAAGCTTTGTTGACCACATGCACCCGAATTCGATCATCGCGATTGCGGCGTCGAAGAATTGCGAGGCGCTGACCCAAGAGATTTTCGGTGGTGAGATGGCGTATGTCCCGTGGATGCGCCCTGGCTTCGAGCTGGGTCTCGCGATGGAAGCCATTGTGGCCAAGAACCCGGGTGTGCAGTCGATCATGATGGGGCAGCACGGTTTCATTTCCTGGGCAAATGACGAGAAGGCCTGCTACACCTACACACTGGATTGCATTGAAAAGGCATCGGCCTACATCGAAGGAAAGTATCAAGCGAAGGGCGGCGACGCTGCGGCATTTGGCGGCGAGAAGTATCGCACACTCACACCCGAGCAGCGGCGCGAGACCTTGATTGCAATTTTGCCATGGCTGCGCGGCCAAGTTTCCCAGCAGAAGCGCTTCATTGGCACCGTGCAGGACGACGAGAAAATCCTGCGTTTCGTCAATTCAAGCGATGCGCCACGCCTCGCGGAATTGGGCACCAGCTGCCCGGACCATTTCCTCCGGACCAAGATCAAGCCACTCTATGTGGACTGGAATCCGCAGACCGAAGACGCTGCGGCGCTCAAGTCCAAACTCGCAGCTGGCTTGGCGCAGTATCGTGCCGACTACGCCGCCTATCATGCCAAGTGCAAGCACGCCAACTCCCCAGCCATGCGGGATCCGAATCCAACCGTGGTGCTCATTCCAGGAATTGGCATGATCGCATGGGGCAAGGACAAATCCGAGAGCCGGGTGACTGCGGAATTTTATAACTGCGCGGTCGAGGTGATGCGCGGTGCCGAGGCGATCGACACCTACATTTCACTTCCACAGCAGGAGGCCTTCGACATCGAGTATTGGCTGCTCGAAGAAGCCAAGTTGCAGCGCATGCCAGCGGAGAAAGAACTGGCGCGCCAAGTCATCGTCGTCATCGGCGCGGGCTCCGGCATTGGTAAAGAAACCGCGCATCGCTTGGTGAAAGAAGGCGCGCACATTGTTTGCGTGGACCTCAACGAAGACGCGGCCAAGGCGACGGCCAAGGAGATCACCGATCGATACGGCGTCGGAATTGGCGTTGCGGGCACTGGTTTTTCCAGCTGCGGGCCGGCAATTGGTCTGGCCGCAAACATCACGGACCGCGCCTCGATCCGGCGGATGTTGGACGATGTGGCGATCGCTTACGGTGGATTTGACAGCATTTGCGTGACTGCGGGAATCTTCGTTCCGAGCGACACCTCCGGCCACATTCCGGATGACAAGTGGGCTCTCACCTTTGGCATCAACGTCACCGGCAGCTACCTCGTCGCCGATGAAGCGGCAAAGACTTGGAATGAGCAAGGGTTGAAAGGGCAACTTGTTCTGACGACTTCTGCCAATGCGGCGGTTGCGAAAAAAGGCTCGCTGGCCTACGACACATCAAAGGCGGCCGCCAACCACTTGGTGCGTGAGCTTGCGATTGAGTTGGCCCCCTTGGTCCGCGTGAACGGGGTGGCTCCAGCAACCGTGGTGCAAGGGTCTGCCATGTTCCCGCGGGAGCGAGTGATTGGCTCTCTGGCCAAATACAACATTCCTTACACCGAGGACGAGGCAACGGAGTCTCTGGTCACGAAATTGGCACAATTTTATGCGGATCGCACCCTGACCAAGGCACCGATCACCCCGGCAGACCAAGCGGAAGCCTACTTCCTGCTCGTCTCGCAACGTCTCAGCAAGACCACCGGTCAGATCGTCACGGTTGACGGTGGTTTGCACGAAGCATTCCTGCGTTAATTCCGCAGGACCCGCCGCAGTCCGCGCGGACCGGTCAAGGATGGCTCTTCCGTCTTTATCTGGTCTCGTGGGCTGCGGCTTTTTTGTGGCTAGATTCTGCTAGGACGAGATCGATGCTATAAGCAAAAAAGGCACCGAACCGCTTGGGTTCGATGCCAATTTTGAAACAAACAGATTTGCTAGGCAAAGGCCTCTGCTCAAGGCAGGTAAGTCGTGCCCATCATGAAGCGGTCGCACTCACGAGCGGCGCCCCGGCCCTCATTGATCGCCCAGACCACGAGCGATTGACCGCGCCGGACATCGCCAGCGGCGAACACACCGGGCACGTTGGTGACAAACTTTCCGTGTTCCGCTTTGATGTTCGAGCGAGGGTCCGTCTCAAGCGCAAATTTCTCGACCACTTCCGATTCCGGACCAGTGAAGCCCATGGCAAGGAGTGCGAGTTGGCAAGGAATCACACGCAGGGTGCCGGGGACATCTTGAGGGACAAAGCGCCCTTGATCGTCCTTCGCCCACTCGATTTCCACGATTTCAAGCCCGGTCAGCTTGCCCGCCTCATCCTTGATGAAACGCTTGGTTTGGACCAGATAGTGGCGCGGATCACGACCTTGGATCGCGGCAGCCTCTTCTTGGCCGTAGTCCATTTTATAGATTTTCGGCCATTCCGGCCATGGATTGTTCGCCGCGCGTTTGAGAGGCGGCTGCGGCATGATTTCCAATTGGATCACGCTTTTGCAGCCATGGCGGAGGCTGGTTCCCACGCAGTCCGTGCCCGTGTCGCCACCACCGATCACAACGACATCCTTGCCGGTGGCATTGAGCGCGGGATTGCTGCCGTCGAAGTGGTGATCGAGCTGATAGCGAGTGTTGGTGGTTAGGAACTCCATCGCCATGAACACCCCTTCCGCCTCGCGATTTTCGATTGGCAAATCACGGCCAAGGGTTGCGCCGCAGCAGAGGACCACTGAATCGAACTCCGTGCGCAGGCGCTCGGCAGTCCACTCGCTGTCCTTGCCGATGAAGACGCCGGTTTTAAACTCGATGCCTTCCTTGCTAAGCAAATCCACGCGGCGCTGCACCACGAGCTCCTTGTCGAGCTTCATGTTTGGAATTCCATACATCAGCAAGCCACCGACGCGGTCCTCGCGCTCGAATACCGTGACCGAGTGCCCGGCTTGGTTCAATTGGTCAGCGCAAGCGAGACCGGCAGGTCCAGAGCCGACGATAGCAACTTTTTTACCAGTCCGGATGGCAGGGATTCTGGCGGTGACCCAGCCCTCCTCCCAGCCGCGGTCGATGATCGCGCACTCGTTATTTTTGATCGTGACGGGCGGCTCGATCACGCCGAGCACGCATGAACCCTCGCAGGGAGCGGGGCAGACCCGGCCGGTGAACTCCGGGAAATTGTTCGTCTTGTGCAGACGTTCCAGCGCTTCCTTCCAGCGACCACGGAAGATCAAATCGTTCCACTCCGGAATCAGATTGTTCACCGGGCAACCGCTGGCCATGCCAGAAACCATGTGTCCCGTGTGGCAAAACGGCGTGCCGCAGTCCATGCAGCGCGAGCCTTGGGCCCGTTGCTGTTTTTCATCCGAGTGAATTTTAAACTCGCGCCAGTTTTTGATGCGTTCGAGTGGTGCGGTTTCCGAATCGGTGACCCGGTCCACTTCCATGAATCCTGTTGGTTTGCCCATTGTGATTTAAAATTTGAAATTTGAGATTTGAAGCGAGGCTCAGTTGCCGCCGACGCGTGAGAGGTCCTTGAGATTCTCCTCGAAGGCAGCCATGGCTGCTTCGTCACCGGTGAGTCCTTGTTCCTCGACCTTTTTGAAGGCCTCCAGCATGCGCTCATAGTCACGCGGGAGAACTTTGAAGAACTTCGGCAATTCCGCATCCCAGTTGGCGAGCAGGAACTTGCCGCGCGGGGACTCGGTGAGAGCGACGTGTTTTTCGATGGTGGATTTGACCGTGGAAATGTCTTTGTCACTGGACTCGATGAGTCGATAGAGATTGACCATTTCCGGGTTGATGCGCTTTTCAAATTGCCCGTCGATGTCGTAAACGTAGGCGACACCGCCGGACATGCCTGCGGCAAAATTGCGCCCGGTTTCACCAAGGACAATGACTTGGCCGCCCGTCATGTATTCACACCCGTGGTCGCCAACTCCCTCGACAATCGCGTGGGCACCCGAGTTCCGGACGCAGAAGCGTTCACCTGCGATGCCGTTGAAGTAAGCTTCACCTTGGGTCGCGCCGTAGAGTGCAACGTTGCCGATGAGGATGTTTTCCTCTGGCTTGAAGCGCGCGCCACGCGTCGGGTAGATGATGATCTTCGCGCCGGACAAGCCTTTGCCAACGTAGTCGTTCGCATCACCCTCAAGGCGGAAAGTCATGCCTGGAGGGGTGAATGCCGCGAAAGATTGGCCAGCGCTGCCGGTGAATTTCAGCTCGACCGTATCTTCAGGCAAGCCCTTGCCGCCATACTTGCGGGAGATCTCGCTGCCGGTGATGGTCCCAACCACGCGGTTGATATTGATGATCGGGAGATCGATTTTCACCTTCTCACCGCGCTCGATGGCGGGTTTGCAGAGGGCGAGCAAATGCGTGTTGTCCAGCGCGTGAGCGAGGCCGTGGTCTTGCTCGACCTGTTTGAAGGTGCCAACCGCATCGCCGACATCCGGCTTGTGGAAAATGCTGGTGAGGTCCACGCCTTGCGCCTTCCAGTGCTCGGTGGCTTCCGCAGTGTCGAGGCAGTCCACTCGGCCAACCATCTCGTTGATCGTCCGGAAGCCGAGTTCCGCCATGATTTCGCGGAATTCCATGGCAATGAAGGTCATGAAATTGACCACATGCTCTGGCTTGCCCTCGAAGTTTTTGCGAAGCTCGGGATCCTGAGTTGCGATGCCGACTGGACAGGTGTTTTTCTGGCAGACACGCATCATCAAGCATCCGACCGTGACGAGTGGAGCGGTCGCAAAACCGTATTCCTCAGCGCCGAGCAGGGTTGCGATCGCGACATCCCGGCCGGTTTTAAGCTGGCCGTCCGTTTCTAAGACCACGCGGCTGCGCAAGTCGTTGAGCAGGAGAATTTGATTGGTCTCTGCGAGGCCGAGTTCCCACGGCGCACCTGCATTGAAGATCGAGGATGAGGGTGAGGCACCCGTGCCGCCGTCGTGTCCGGCGATGAGGATGACATCCGCGTGGGCCTTTGCGACGCCAGAAGCGATGGTGCCGACACCAACTTCCGCGACGAGCTTCACGTTGATGCGAGCGCGCGGGTTGGCGTTTTTCAAGTCGTGAATCAGTTCTGAAAGATCCTCGATCGAGTAAATATCATGGTGCGGTGGGGGTGAAACGAGGCCCACGCCCGGAGTCGAGTAACGGACTTTGGCGATCCATGGATAGACCTTCGAGCCCGGCAGTTCGCCGCCTTCGCCGGGTTTTGCGCCCTGAGAGATCTTGATTTGGATCTCATCCGAATTCACCAAATACTCGCCAGTGACGCCGAAGCGGCCGGATGCCACTTGCTTGATGGCCGAGCGCTTGCTGTCGCCATTGGCCATCGGGATGTAGCGTTCAGGATCTTCTCCGCCCTCGCCGGTGTTGGACTTGCCGCCGATGCGGTTCATCGCGATGGCGAGAGTTTCGTGTGCTTCCTGAGAAATCGAGCCGTAGGACATGGCCCCGGTTTTGAAGCGCTTGGTGATGGCCTCGATGGATTCCACCTCATCAAGCGGGACTGCAGGGCGCTTGCTTTTGAAGCGCATGAGCCCGCGCAAGGTCGAGAGGTTCTCGCTCTGGTCGTTGACCTTTTTCGCGTATTGCTTGAAAATTTCGTAGCTGCCCGTGCGCGTGGATTTTTGGAGCAGGTGGATGGTTTCCGGGTTAAAGAGGTGGAATTCCCCGTCGCTGCGCCACTGGTAGATTCCACCGGCGTCAAGCGCGGCTTCCTCTGCCTGAATGTGGCGGGCTGGGAAGGCGATGCGGTGGCGGATGAGGGCTTCCTCCGCAACTTTATCGATGTCCGAGCCCTCGCAACGGCTGGAAGTGCCGCAGAAATACTTGTTCACGAGGTCGGTGCTGAGGCCGATCGTTTCAAAAATCTGAGCGCCGCGGTAAGAGGCAACGGTGGAGATTCCCATCTTTGCCATGGTTTTCACCACCCCCTTGATCGAGCCTTTGAGGAAGTTGTAAACCGCCTTGTCAAAGTCGATGACCAGCATGTCATCCTGAATCATCTTGTGGATGGATTCGAAGGCCATGTAGGGGTTGATCGCGTCCGCCCCGTAACCGATGAGCGTTGAGAAATGGTGGACCTCGCGGGCCTCGCCAGTTTCCAAGATGATCGAAACGCGGGTGCGGGTGCCTTTGCCAACCAAATAATGGTGGATGCCGCCCATGAGCAGAAGCGTGGGAATGGCAGCCTTCGTCGGGCTGATGTTCCGGTCGGAGAGGATCAAGAGATTCGCGCCGTCCGCGATGGCCTTGTCCGCTGCGGCACAAAGCTCAGCAAATGCAGCATCGAGTCCACGGCCGCCTTGGTCGCTTGGGAAGAGAGCGTCGATGGTGACGGCCTTGAAGCCGTCCAACGCGATTTCCCGGATTTGAGCGAGCTTCTTGTTGTCGATCAGCGGGTTGTCGAGCCGGATCATGCGGCAGCTCTTCGGCCCTGGATTGAGCAAATTCCCCTCTGAGCCGAGGAAGGTCTCCGTGGCGGTGACAAGTTCCTCGCGGATGCAGTCGAGCGCCGGGTTGGTGACTTGGGCGAAGATTTGCTTGAAGTAGCTGTAGAGGTGCTTGGGCTTGCTGGAGAGCACGGCGAGTGGCGTGTCATTGCCCATCGAAGAAATCGGCTGCACGCCAGAGCTCGCAGTTGGCCCGAGGAGCATGCGGAGGTCTTCGTAGGAGTAGCCAAAAGCGAGTTGACGCTCGACAATGCGCGATTCCTCCACGGCCATGGCGGCGCTGGGCTCAGGCAAATCGGCGAGGGTGATGCGGTTCTCATCCAACCACTGGCGGTAAGGCTTGGCGGAGTAAACGCGCTTTTTCACCTCTTCATCCGGGACGATGCGGCCTTCCTTCATGTCCACAAGGAACATGCGACCCGGGCGGAGACGACCTTTTTCGATGATCGTCGTAGGATCCAGATCCGGCACCACCCCGACTTCCGAGGCCATGATGACCAGGTCATCATCGGTTACGTAATAGCGGCTTGGGCGGAGACCATTGCGATCCAGGACGGCACCGATTTGTTGGCCGTCAGAGAAAGTGATGGAGGCTGGACCGTCCCATGGCTCCATGAGGCAGGCGTGAAACTCGTAGAACGCCTTCTTCTCCTCATCCATCATGGTGTGGCGCTCCCAAGGCTCCGGGATCATCATCATCATGGCGTGGACCAGGTCGTAGCCGCCGTGGTGCATGAATTCCAAAGCGTTGTCAAAACGTGCGGAATCCGAGCCATCCTCGTTGATCACCGGGAAAAGATTCTCGATGTCCGTGCCGAAAAGGTCCGACTCGCACAAGGCTTGGCGAGCCCGCATGAAATTGGCATTTCCCATGACCGTGTTGATTTCGCCGTTGTGAGCGATGAAGCGGTTCGGATGGGCGCGGGACCAGCTTGGGAAAGTGTTGGTCGAGAAGCGGGTGTGCATGAGCGCCAGTGCCGATTCGAACTCCGGATCATGGAAATCGATGAAATACTCGGACAATTGGCAGGGCGTGAGCATCCCCTTGTAAATCATCGTGCGAGCGGAAAGTCCCGTGACGTAATGATAATCCGCACCAGGAAAGGTCTTGCCCTTGTTGCTGTGAACGTCGCGGAACTGGTTCGGCACCTCGTTGTTGGCGATCCAGTTCGCGACACGCTTGCGGATGACGTAAAGCTTGCGCTCAAAGGCGAGCGGGTCGGTGATGTCCGCGCTTTTCCCGATGAAGATCTGCTTGATCGTGGGTTCGTAGCGACCGGAAGTTTTGCCGAGGATTTCGCTTTTGACGGGCACCGTGCGCCAACCGAGGAATTTTTGGCCCTCGTCACGCGTGATGTGCTCGTAAACCTGCATGGCCGCCTCGCGGACGCTGGCGTCTGGGGAGAAAAAGACGAGTCCAGAGCCGTAATCACCTTCAGCTGGGAGTTCGACACCCTTTTTCGCCATTTCGCGGCGGAGGAATTTATCCGGCATTTGGATGAGCATGCCGGCGCCGTCGCCAGTGGCTGGGTCAGAACCGCTGGCACCACGGTGATCCATTTGGTTATTCATCGTGAGCGTTTTCACGATGATGTCGTGTGAGCGTTTCCCCTTAAGATGTGCGATGAAGCCTACGCCGCAGGCATCTTTTTCGCGTGAAGGATGCCAAAGGCCTTGAGGTTCGGGCCAGCCAAGTGGGGATGTCTGCGTTGATGCCATGAGGTTGATGTAAGGTGCTTTGGTAGAGTCAGTGCGTCAGGTGATGACGCAAGATGTGAAATGCGGAAAACTCGTAAATTCATTCCGTCGCGATCCATTGAGAATGCCTGAATATGCGGAAACCTCAAAGACAGCGGCGGAAACGGCCGGAAATCTGCTAAGCCTGCAAGCCGCTGTCAAGCCGGGGGGCTGGGTTTTCCTGAGGCAGCTTGGATGCTGGAGGTGAAAAATCGCAAATTGTTGCTGGAAAATGGCGTTTGCAGGCTCAAACTGCCCTCATGCGCTGGTTGTTGTTTTTTGATGGAGATTGTGCCTTCTGCGCGAAATCCGTGCGCCGAATTGCCCATTTCGACACGCGCGGGCGGATCGATTATGCGCCGTTGCTCGGGAAATTGAGCCACGAGTTGGGCCTCGAAACATGGGCCAACAAGGGTGGGGGAAGCTTGGTCGTGATGCGTGAGCCTGCGGGGGAGTGCTTTTATTACAGCGATGCCCTGCTGGAGCTGGCCAGCGCCTTGGGTGGCCCATGGCAGATTTTTCTGGCGCTGCGCGTATTTCCGCAGCGGCTCAGGAACTCAGTTTACCGGGCGGTGGCGAGAAATCGCTACCGATTTGGGAATCGGTCGGTCGCTTGTGAGCTAGCGGACCCGCGCCTGCTGGGACGGCTGCGCGAGTAGTGCGAGCTCGTGCCTCGCTTGAATCGAAGCCGATGAACCACCCGTTGCATTCGGCCAAGGCGGTCGGCGACAGAACTGTGGATTAGAGGTTGAAATGCGGAGAACCCCGTGCATCCTCGCGGCCCGCCCATGGCAGGACTCACTTTCCAAGCACTTCCAGGATTCCGCGACTTCACTCCCCGTGAGTGCGCGGTTCGCAATTATTTGTTCGCCACGTGGCGCGATGTCGCCCGCCGCTGTGGCTACGTCGAGTATGAAACCCCGATTCTTGAGGACACCGGGCTGTATTTGAAGAAGTCGGGTGGCGAGCTTTCCTCGCAACTTTTCCGGTTTGAGGACCAAGGTGGACGCGACGTGACGCTGCGTCCGGAAGTGACGGCCTCGCTCGCGCGCATCGTTGCACAACACCAGCGGGATTTCCCCAAACCGCTCAAGTGGTTTGAAATCGGCCAATGTTTTCGCTACGAAAAACCTCAAAAGGGCAGGGGACGTGAGTTTCACCAGTTCAACGTGGATATTCTGGGCGAGGGAAGCAGTTCGGCAGATGCTGAGCTGATCGCCTTGGCCATTGAAACGATGCTGGCATTTGGGTTTTGCGCGGGCGATTTTGTCGTGCGTGTCTCCGATCGCATGGCTTGGATCGATTTTGCGGCCGCCAACGGCATCGATGAAGCGCAGATTCCTGATTTCCTCGGAATTATCGATAAAATCGAGCGGGAAAAGCCGGATGTTTTACAGCAGAAATTGGCGGCGTTCGGCCTCACGCCAGAAGGTGTCCGCGCCTTCATCGCGGATCCTGCAAATGCGTCTGCGGCGTATCTCGCGATTCATGAAGACCTTACAGCACGGGGTTTCGAGAACTTCGTGGAGCTGGACCTATCGATCGTCCGCGGTCTCGCTTACTACACGGGCGTCGTCTTCGAGGTCTTCGACTCCAAGAAATCGATGCGTGCCGTGGCAGGTGGTGGCCGCTATGACACCCTGATTTCGACAATTTCCGATGGAGCCGTTGATCTGCCCGCCACGGGCTTTGCGATGGGCGACTACGTGATTCGAAATTTGATTGAGGAAACCACGCATGCCGCCATGCAGATGGAGCTTTGGCTGCTGCGGAACTCATCCGCGTGCGATATTTATTTGGTTTTGGCCGACGACTCCCAACGGGCTCATGCCTTGCGCATGGTGACGGAACTGCGCCGTGCGGGAGTCCGTGCCGAGCTGCCGCTGGGTTCTCCCAAGGTTGCCAAGCAATTTCAAAGCGCTGAGAAATGCGGCGCGCGCTTCGCTCTCGTGATCGGTGCGGAATACCCCGATCTCAAGCTCAAGGTGCTCTCCAGCCGGACCGAAGAGTCTGGATCCG